>JAFAHI010000703.1 GCA_019237325.1 Verrucomicrobiota bacterium
GGTACTGTTGTTCCAGCTCGTTGATCCGAGCGACCAACGGCTTAAGCCGGCGCACTTCGCGCTGGTTCTTTGATCCAAGGATCGCCTTTAATACCAAGTTAGCCATAACTGCATTCTATCATTTGCTTCCCGGCTTCACTGCCGGGACGGATACCAGGTCTGGCGGCAATTGATCCGGGCTGAACGCCTCAACGTTTAGACGCACCAAACTTTCGAATCGACACCCAAAGTTTGGCCGGTGTTCGCCACTACGGTCTACTATTGAACCAACTGCCACTACTGACCCACCATGTTGTTTTACAATGTCGATGGTTTCCTGAACTTTTCCACCCCTGGTTACGACGTCCTCCGCTACCAGAAACCGTTCTCCTGATTCAATCGTAAAACCTCGCCGGAGAACGAGTTTTCCATTCTCCTTTTCCGCAAAAATGTGCCGTTTACCTAGATGACGCGCCACCTCTTGACCCACAATGATTCCGCCTAGCGCGGGCGAAATGACCGAATCACAGTCAACCTCCCTCAATTTCGCAGCCAATTCGCCGCAAATTTGCGCAGCTAAATCCGCGTATTGCAAAACGAGGGCGCACTGGAAATATTCGCGACTGTGCAACCCGGAACTGAGAATAAAATGGCCTCGCAGCAGCGCTCCGGATCGCTCGAATAACTCTACAATCGGTTCGGGCACAGTTTTTCAGGAATGTTCAAGGGCGATCGCTTCAATCTCAACCTTCGCGCCCTTCGGAAGAGCGGCGACTTGAACGGTGGACCGGGCAGGTGATGCCTCCGGGAAGAATTCGCTGTATACCTTGTTCATTGCCGCGAAATCGTTCAGGTCGGTAAGAAATACAGTCGTTTTCACGACGTGCGCGTAGGAACTTCCTCCGGCCTTGAGCACCGCTCCCAGGTTTTCGAGCACCTGTCGAGCTTGAGCGCTGACATCTTCTCCGATCAAATCTCCCGTCTTCGGAAGTGTCGGCAATTGACCTGAACAGAACAACAATTGACCTGCCCCGATTGCCTGGGAGTAAGGCCCTATCGCGGCAGGAGCATCAGCCGAGGATACAACCGTCTTCATGGAGGCGTTCAAGGGTATTCAGAGAGGGCCTGGTGTCAATGCAAAGGCGAACGGGCGACGTGGCGAATGTGCGAATGGGCGATACGACGAATGGGCGAAACGGCGACGCGGCGATACCGCGAATGCGCCGCTGGTAGGGCGAAAAACTCGGCGGCCCAGAGTGTGACTCTCGGATTTCGATGTTACGCGCCGGTTTTGAGCCGCGACCCACAGCGTGACCTCGTCGAAGATCGCCGCCGAACCAACCGTTTTGCCTGTACAATACGCAGGGCGTAAACACACCCACGGAACGGCTCAAAACCGGCGCGGGCAAATTCAAGGCAGGAGCAAAATCAGCAGCGCGCCGAGTTTTTCGCCCTACCAGCGGCGCATTTGCGGTATCGCCGCGCCGCCCATTCGCCGTTTCGCCTGTTCGCCTAACTCCCGAGCCGTTTCTCCAACTCCGCCAACTTTGCCTCCAGCTCCTTCACTCGTTGGTTGAGCCTGGATAAACGCTTAAAATTCATGTTTTGCTGGATGAAGTCTCGCACAGGGACTGCCGGGCTGCCGATGACGGACTGCCGGGCGGCCACATTGCCGGAGACTCCAGCCTGGGGCCCGACCACGGCGTCGTCGCCCACGGACATATGATCCGGTAAACCCGCTTGCCCGCCGATCACAACGCGTTCGCCGACTTTTGCGCTGCCGCCCATACCGACCTGCGCCACGATCAGGCAATTCCTGCCGATCGTCACGTTGTGACCGATCTGAACCAAGTTATCGATCTTCGTACCACGGCCGATTTTAGTCTCTCCCAGTGTTGCCCGGTCGATGCAGGTTCCGGCTCCAATCTCAACATCATCCTCTATTACTACGTGGCCGATGGAGTTGATGCGGACAATTTCCATATTGGAATCGGTATTCTCGACGATTTGCTTCTTCTGTCGTGCGGCCTCAACGTTACCTGGCTGGGGAGTCACGAAAGAGAATCCATCGCCGCCGATACAGGCGCCGGGCTGGATGATCACCCGGTTCCCGACCTTGCAGCGGTCGCCCACACTGACTCCCGGGTGCAGCAACGCCTTCTCGCCGATTTCGACATCGGCTCCGACACTCACATTACAAATCAAACGCGTGCCCGTTCCGATAATCGAGTTTGGGCCGACCCAGCAATGCGGGCCGACACTCACTTTTTCTCCAATCTTCGCCGAAGGATCGATTACGGCGCTGGGATGAATCCCTTCAGCCGAATAGACCGGCCGCTCAAAGAGCTCCAGCAGCCGAGCCAACGCCAGACGAGGACGAGAGACCAGGATGTAATTTGGCACATCGATCGAGGTCAACTCTGCCGGAGCGATCACACTGGTCACCTGGTTCTGCTTCAGAAGACCTAACACATTGGCCGAAAGAACTAGAGCCAAGTCACCCGGCCCTCGAACCAAAGCAGGATGAACAATCCTTTTGATCACAACCGCAGGATCGCCCTGTAGCTTCCCATCCACATACTTAGCGATTTCGCCCAGAGTCTTCACGTTCGGAGTTACGGGTAACGGTTTACAGTTTGCAGTTAAAAAGCAGCTCGCCAACGACAGAAGCTCCCATAGGTCTCATGAGTCGCATAGGTCCCATGCGGACTTCTCGCCCGGATTACCCCACAATTGCAAACCGCCAACCGCTAACTGCAAACTGTTAACCCTGGCCCAGCTTTTTCTGCAGATCAGCAACGGCCTGTTGCAGCTCCTTCAATTGGCGTTGCATTGTTGGGAGGCGTTTCAGTTGCACCTCGCGTTCCAGGAAATCTCGCATTGGTACAGCCGGGGTTGAGCCGACTGCTTGTTTGGCAGGCACGTTGCCGACAACACCGGCTTGCGCCCAGATCACCGCATCATCGCCGACAGTCATGTGATCCGGCAACCCGGATTGTCCCCCCATTACCACGCGGTCACCAACCTTCGAGCTGCCTCCGAGACCGGACAGCGCTACAATTAAGCAGTTGCGGCCTATGCTGGCATTGTGACCCACCTGAATCAGGTTATCGAGTTTGGTTCCGCTGCCTATCCGCGTCTCTCCCAAGGTACCTCGGTCAATGCAGGTGCCCGCGCCTATCTCGACATGGTCTTCAATCACGACATTCCCGATCGAATTGACCCTCACGATCTCGTGATTAAAGCTCGTAACCTCGGTTTTCTTGTTCGGCCTGACCGATTCCACGCTTCCGCGTTCCGGCGTGACGAACGAAAAACCGTCAGCTCCAATCGTTGCGTTCGGTTGGATAATGACGTGGTCACCGATTTCACAACGATCCCCGATAAAAACACCGGCATGGACCAGCGTCTGGTTTCCGATCTTCACGTCAGCACCGATGCTCACGTTGCTGACCAATCGGCATCCGGTTCCAATCACCGTGTTCGGTCCGATCCAGCAATTTGGACCGATACTGGTGTTGGCGCCGATCTTCGCGGTGGGATCAATTACCGCGCTGGGATGAATACCTTCAATTGAATAAGCGGGGCGTTCGAATAACTCGAGTAGGCGAGCCAGCGCCAGACGCGGCCTCGGTACCAGCACGAAATTCGGTACATCGATCGGGCCTAACTCCGCCGGGGCCACGGCATTAGTCACCTGATTCTGTTTGAGGAGCTCCAGCACGTTCCCGGAAAGGACAAGAGCTAAGTCTTCCGGGCCTCGAACCAGTGCCGGGTGCACCACCCTTGTAATCGCAATATCGGCATTGCCGCGCAGTTCACCATCTAAATACTTGGCGATTTGGCCCAAGGTTTTCATAGGGCCCTAACTAATTCGCGCACTAGCCCCAGCGTCAAGCATGGGATCGAAAGCGACGAATTCACTCTTTTCCCAGGTGAGAGGTGATTGGTGAGTGGTTGTTCCCGGCGGTCCCGGCGGTCCCGGCGCTGACGGCGTTGCTCCTCAGGGATTGTGAACTTCATACGTCTGCTGCACCAACATGTCCCAGGAATCAGTTTTCCCAGCGCTTAGTTTACGGGTCACTGCCTCGCTGGTGGCCGTGGCTGCTCGGAAAACGACCGGCTTCGAGTCAGCTGCCGCAGCAATCTGCAGGTGCAACACCGAGCCGGTTTTGGCGTAGAATGTGATCGCGTAACGATCAGGGCCAACCGGGTACTGACCAAGCTCGGCGCCGTTTAATACCAAATTGACGGCACCGGTTGCATGTTGATCGCCGGGTTCAAACCAGATCGTATAGGCCGCTACTCGGCCTTGATCGAGGTCCTCGCTCATCTCTTTCACCAGGCCCCCGCTGGCGAGGGTTACCGCTCCGTGGGTAAGAGCGTTACGCACCTCTGTGAGAGTATCGGCCGGCAACCGGTGTTGGGCTTCGGACCAGAGATAAAAAGCCAAGCGTTGGTCAACCTGGTTCTGATGGAGATAGGTCTTCCCGAGATTGGTCGTTTCCGGATCAATGTCCTGATCGGTTAGCTGGATGGTCTTGCTTTGCGGGTTGGGGTCGTCGAACCCCCCGTTCATGAGCAGGGTCACCACCACTGTAACCAACGCAACAACGCCCAGCCAAAGGCTGATGCGGATCGTTAGCGGCAACCACCATATCCCGGACCGGCGGGAACGATGTCGTCGTCTTCGTTTCGGAACGGTCGTGTTCAACTTTCGGGGAGGGGCCGGTGAACCACGAGACGAAACAGCTGACATAAAACGCCTAAATTCTGCCTTAACTGACCAATAAAGCCAAGTGATTAGCCAGGGCGTCGCATCTTTTCGAATCTATTACTGCAACGGTTCCTGGCGTCGATACCCCGGCGAGCTAACCGAGCGGAATGCAACGCCCCGGTTTGCGTCGGATCTCACCTCTCACGCCTTAGCCCTTGCGATCCCTAAAACGCCTTCAAATTCATTCTGCGAAAGCGACATCACCGAAAGCCGTGATTGGCGCAGCAAAGGGATCTGCGCGAGCGCGGGATCGGACTTGATTTGATCCAACGTTACCGGTGGCTTAACCGCTCGGATCGGTTTGATCTCAACGGCGGACCAGTCTCCGCTCGTTGCGGTCGGGTCCGGAAAAGCTTCTCGGCTCACCACGGCAATACCCACTACGGCTTTGCCATTGACGCTGTGATAGTAAAGCACTTGGTCGCCCGACTTCATCGAACGAAGATTATTTCTAGCTTGGAAATTGCGGACGCCCGTCCAATCTGTCTTGCCATCCGCCACGAACTGGTCCCAGGAATAGGCAGTGGGTTCTTGCTTAACCAGCCAGTATTGACTCATTTCTGCAAATATAGTGGCATTCCAGCGATCTTCGAATTCGTTTGTCTGTGTTAATTGACATCAATTGCACTAATGCCTGGACTTTTTGTTAGCTTTGAGGGCGGAGAAGCCTGCGGTAAAACGACACAGGTTGCCCGCCTGATTCGAAAACTGGAATCCCTGGGGCATCAGGTTTTTTCTATCCGAGAGCCGGGCTCTACCCAGGCCGGAGAGGCGATTCGTAACCTTTTGCTTCATTCGGATCAGGGCATCAGCCTAACCCCTGCGGCAGAGCTCCTCCTCTTCGGTGCTAGCCGGGCCCAACTGGTAGAAGAAGTGATTCGCCCTGGCCTTAAGGCCGGCAAAATCGTTGTGGCAGACCGTTTCACTGATTCAACCACGGTCTACCAGGGGATCGCGCGTGGGCTGGAACTGAAATTCATCCGCGAACTGGAAGAGTTTGTCTGTGCCGGCTTGCGGCCAGCGATTACCTTCTTGCTGGATCTTGATCTTGAGACAATCCGGAACCGGCGATTACGCCGGGTTCGCCCGGTGATTGGTCCTGACCGGATAGAAGAACTTCCTTTAGAGTTCCACCGGAAAGTCAGAGAAGGTTACCTGCAGCTAGCCGGAGAGTGCCCCGAACGAATCAAGGTGATTGATGCTGCTCGATCGGTAGACGAAGTCGAAGCTGCCATTTGGAAGGAGATCAATGCCATTCTTGGTCGATGAAGCGCTTGGTTATCTGATTCGGGCGAAGGAGGGTGGCCGCCTGCCTCACTCGTATTTGATTACCGGTCCAGACGGGTCAGGTAAACGGGACCTGGTCCAGAAATTCTTTGCCGATCTAAACCAAACTACGGTCGTAGAAACGCATCCGGATTATCACTTGGTAGAACCGGAATCGAAATCCCGACGCATTCTAGTGGAGCAGATCCGCCAGCTCGAAGAATCCTTGCGAATGAAATCGAGTGAAGGACGATGGAAGTTTGGTGTCATTGTCGATGCCGACAGGATGATGCCTCAGGCCAGTAACGCATTCCTCAAAACGCTGGAAGAACCGCCGCTCAAGTCGATTCTTTGCCTGTTGACGGCTGTTCCGGAAGCATTACTGGAGACCGTCCAATCTCGTTGTATCCGGATCTCGCTGCGAATGCCCGGAGCTCCGAGCTTGGATCCCGCAGGCGATACTTTCCTGTCGATCGTTGCTCGTTTCAGCCGAGAACGACCCAATACCATTGCGGGAGCTTTAACCCTGGCCCGCGCTTTCCAAGATCAACTTCAGAGTATTCGAGCGTCGATCGAATCTGAACACAGCGAGAAATTGAGTGAGGAGACCGAGCTCTACCATCAAAGAACGGATGGGCGTTGGCTTGAACGAGAAGAAGAACGGTTACTAGTGCTCACGGAGAGCCGTTACGTTAAAGCTCGCTCGAGATTGATCGACAGCCTTATGGAATGGTTTGCTGAAGCGACCCGTTTCAAGAATGGCGGCGACGGCGCTCACTCCGCTAAACCCGAGACCCGGCAATTTGCCGAACAATACTCAGTCCCCGAACTGTTGAGGCGTTATCGGGGCCTGGTTGAGCTTCAGGAGAATCTTTCAAGAAATATCCAGGAAACCTTGGCCATCGAGGTCGCTTTTATTGAGGCGTTTGGACCAATTAGTGAGAAGTGAGACGTGAGAGGTGAGAAGTGAGAGGTCGCCGGCGGCGCCGCTGCTGAACACGGCGAGGATTCAGTGTCCCATTGGTCCTATAAGTCATATAAATCCCATTTATTGCTCGGTCTTACACGCTTGCTGCCCGCCCGTTTCTTACTTTTCACCAATCACTAATCACCAATCACGATTGTCTTTTACTGATTACTGCTTACTGGTTACTGGCCCCTCATTCCCATGCTCATCCTCTACATCCTCCGTCATGCTGAAGCTGAACCCGAGGCGCGAACTGACGCCGAACGCGCGTTGACTTCGAAAGGGCGGGACCAGGCTAAAGCAGTGGGGCGTTTTTGTTGCGAGCATGAAATTTATCCCGCGCTAGTCCTAACCAGCCCACTCGTCCGCGCCGAACAGACCGCTAAACTGGTGTGCAAGGAGCTAGGAGAAAAGACGAAGCTCGAGACGGCCAATTTTTTGGCGGCGGGTATGAACCCGGAACGCGCATTCGCACACTTAAGCAAATTTTCTGACCCCGGTCCCTTGATGCTGGTTGGTCACGAGCCCGATTTTAGTGAATTTATCGGCGCTGCCATCGGTGGCGCCTCGGAGAGCATTCGTCTTCGCAAAGCAGGTTTGGCAAAACTGACTTTACCAGAGACGAAACCGGGTGTTGGTACGCTAGATTTTCTTTTGACCCCCAAACTTTTATGAAGCCAGAAATTATCCGAACTCACTCTTTTGTCTCCGAGGTCGCCCGCTTCATTAAGGATTCTGCCTCCGAAGCGATCGACGCACGCGGTTCTTTTCGTATCGCCCTCAGTGGAGGGAACACTCCCCGTCCCATTTATCAAGCGCTCGCCCTCGAGGACATCGATTGGCGAAAATGGATCGTGACTTTCGGCGACGAGCGCTGCGTTGCGCCTGACGATAACCAAAGCAACTACAGAATGGCGTCGGAATCCTTTTTGTTAGTTACCAGCCCGGGCGAAGTCCTCCGGATGATGGGAGAGATCGATCCCGAGGAAGCGGCAGAAGAATACGACACCGCCATCCAACATCTCGGTAAACGATTTGGAGAACAGAGATACCGGCATGACTTGATTCTGCTCGGCCTAGGGGAGGACGGTCACACCGCCTCGTTGTTTCCTGAGACTGCTGCACTCGAGGAGACACAAAAGAATGTCGTGGCCAATTTTGTCCCGAAGTTCAATGCCCATCGGCTCACATTCACATTTCCTTTGATTAACGCGGCACGCTGCGTCGCCTTTGTCATCAATGACAAGACCAAGCAACCGGTGATCGACCGCGTTCTTGCCGGAAACAGCGGACTGCCGTCCGAGCGGGTGAAACCAGTGGACGGCGAGGTGCTCTGGTTTTTAGGGCACAGCAAGTAGGCAGCTGAAGACTGACGGGTGATTGGTGGAAGGCACGGCCCTACCGCTGGGGCCCTCCGCGAGCCTCTACCAAAATGGGGGCGCGCCTTAGATCAATCTCCTCCAATCAGGGCTTCCTTACCCGTCGTAACTCCCTCATACCCAACGACCTCCCGATTCCCAGATTCTCATTCCCAGCTCCTCCAGTAGTGACTGCCGTTTGAAGTCGTGTTAATTTGGTCCGCATGGGTAATTCCTCAGAGGGATTCGGTTTTGAAACGCTGCTCGAAATTGCGACTCGTTGCGGGTCCGGAACCGCTTTTAAAAAAGCGATCTCTTGGAATGCGGATTCCGACCTTGAACGGAGCTGGGCGGATTGGACGCGGTCCTCCTTTCAGCCGTTCATCCTCCCTCATTTGCTCGAAGTGCAGGCCCTCTCGTCGCGCCAGTTCGTTCGCGAAATTTTGGGGCTCGATCGAGCTTTCTCGGGTTTGCTCTCAAAAGAAAGTGAGGAGAAAAGCCTCGAAGCGGGACGGCAGCTGCTTTTGATGAAAACGCTCAAAGCCGATCGGACGCTGGACCGGATCCAACGCGCCGTCGTGGCCGGGAACGCCCCCGGCCATTTTGCAACTTTATTCGCAGTCCGTGCCGCGGTGTTTTCTATTGCACCGCGCACCACTGTTTCAGCCTACCTCTTGCAAGAGCTAGTCTGTGAGATTCCGGATCCGGATCATCAAGCGGAACTGCTTGCGCTAGGCTTGTCTGAGGTCAACGATTTCTTTCGGCAATCTGTCGAGACGAAATCGGAGGCCATAGGATCGAATGCCTGAGACTGCTATCGAGACAAAAACCGAGGCGCAGCTTGCGACGCCTTGGAACGTGGTAGTTCACAATGACCCGGTGAACTTGATGTCCTACGTCACGATGGTTTTTCAAAAAGTCTTTGGGTATTCACGCGACCGGGCGACACGGCACATGTTAGAGGTACATCATTTGGGCCGATCGATTGTCTGGACCGGGTCTCGGGAGCAAGCTGAGCTATATGTACAGCAGCTTCATAGTTACCTCCTGCAAGCGACTCTGGAAAAATCTGAGGGATGTTGATTCGTAAATGGAAAAAGAAGGCAATAGAATTCTCCCGCATCGAACAGATCGAGGCAGAACTTCTAAGGCAGGTGCCAGCCTGTTGTGATCTGGACGAGGGAAGCAAGGCCGAAGCCCGGATTTTTCCGCCTCCCGCAAATACCAACGATCCGGACTTTTTGCGGGATTGGCATGAATATGTGCGTCCTGAGTTGCAGCATCTATTCCGTTCTGCCAAGGAGACGGTGGAGACGGATCTCGGTTCGTTAAAAATGAAAGTCGGCCATTTGGGCCGTTTCTTAGTGCCTCTGGAACATGGCGAACCCTGGTTGAACGCTCTAAATCAGGCGCGTTTGATTTTGGCCACCAAGTTCGAGTTTTCCGAAGCGGAACTCTCTGCGTTCGACCTATCTAGGACTTTTTCGCAGCGGGAATTGGTGCTCCACCAGATCAATTTCTATGCGGCCATCCAGGAGCGCATCATTGAAATTCTAAATACGGGGGATGAACAAAAAGGTTCGGGAGAGGGAGGGTAATGCCGCGTCTACGATTTCATTATCCGATTGACCGATTTCGCGCCGATTGGAGCCGCTCCGTACATTTGGTTTCCCCATGATCATCCTTGGCGCTTTGTGACAGATTGAAGGTTGAGCTCGCCCAGCGCCTGGAGGGGAGCCGCTTTGGCGCGTCCTGGGTCGAACACACGCCTTTGACCGTAGCGTTTGTCAGTAGTGAACCTGTGTTTGCGGGCGGCTCCGACGAACGGCTCCACGCGAGGGGGTCCGGCAGCGGTCAAAAGCGGCTCCCTCCAGGCGCTGGGCGAGCTCGACCACAATCTGTTCTTTATTATCGGGCCGAGCGCCGAGAATTTCTCCCTAGCGCCGTTGACGTGATCCAGCCATCACGAGTAGCTTCTGTGAAATGAGCAAACCCGTCGTCGAAGTCCAAGTCAGGGCCGTAGTCCCGACTACTGGCGGGTGCGCAGTGTTCGTCGGGAACGATGAAAAGGTCTTTGTAATTTACGTCGACCAAACCGTGGGCCAGGCTATCACGATGTTCATGCGTGGCGCACAGAAGGAACGCCCTTTGACCCACGATCTTATGGCCAACATCCTGATGGCCTTGGGAGCGCGCATCGAGCGGATCGTGATCAATGATCTAAAACGCGGTACGTACTTTGCCCGGATGATTCTAAGCGCCGAGAACGAGCTGCACCAGCGCAAGGTGATCGAGATCGATGCTCGCCCTAGCGATTGTATCGCCATGGCGGCCCAACAAAAGGCCGCAATCTTTGTCAGTCGCGAGGTCTGGGAAGAGGTCGATGATATGGCCGACGTGCTCCGCAAAATGGAAGAGGAAGGCTCAAGTCCGGGAGAGTCCGAAGAAGAGTTTTAGCCTGCATTTCTCAGAGCCGGAGGCACATCTCAGTTCGACCGTGCGGAGCTGCTCTGAGAAATGCAGGCTATGGCCTCTAAATGGATGCTTCCGCAGCCCGGATTTTTCATCCGGCGGCTGCTACAACAGCTTCAAACAGTTCTCAGTTTGTTGTGGCAGCCGCCGGATGAAAAATCCGGGCTAAAAAGTTGTGCTTTTTTTCAGCGACCGATTGCAATTGAAAACGCACCACTTAGTTTGCGGAAATCATGTCTGACAGCTGGGACATTCCATCCGCGATTTCTCTTTATAATGTAGACCGGTGGGGATCGGGCTACTTCAGTATCAACCGATCTGGCAACGTCCAGGTCATGCCGACTCAGCAAGAGAGTCTTAACATTGACCTCATGGAGGTAGTTCAAGAAGCCCGGGATCGCGGCATGAGCTTCCCGCTGGTGGTTCGCTTTCAAGACCTTCTGCGACACCGGGTCGAAACGATTAATCGAGCGTTCCAATCAGCCATCGCTGAGGCGCGTTATCAGAACGTCTATAAAGGCGTTTTTCCGATTAAAGTTAACCAGCTCCGCGAGGTTGTTGAGGAGATCATCGACGCCGGTACGCCTTATCACTTCGGCTTGGAGGCTGGGAGCAAGCCGGAACTGATCGCCGCGTTAGCCGTCCATCGCGATCTCGAGAGCTTGATCATCTGCAACGGCTACAAAGATCTGACCTACATCAAGTTGGCGTTGCTCGGCCGAAAGTTAGGCAAGCTCATTATCATCGTTGTTGAAAAACTCGAAGAAATCCGGCAGATCGTCCAGCTTTCCAAAGAGATGGGGGTTCAGCCCATGCTGGGCCTGAGGGTTCGTTTGCAGGTCAAGGGGCACGGACGCTGGGCTACCAGCGGAGGTGAGAACGCGAAGTTTGGTCTTTCGACAGCCGATCTAGTTGCCGCCAGTAATTATCTGAAAGAGCAGGGGATGGCCGACGCGCTGCGATTGGTTCACTTCCATGTTGGGTCGCAAGTTCCCGATATCGGCGTCGTTAAAAGGGCCGTCCGCGAAGCTGCCCGATTTTTTGCCAAGCTAACCCATATGGGGCACCCAATGGAGTTCATCGATGTGGGCGGTGGACTGGGTGTTGACTACGACGGCTCCCGTACCGCTTTTGACAGCTCCATGAACTACACGTTGCAGGAGTACGCTCGTGACGTGGTTTACAACATCATGGATGTCGTTGACTCGGAGAAAGTTCCGCACCCGACTATCGTCAGCGAAGGTGGGAGAGCAATTGTTGCGCATCACTCTGTGCTCATTGTTGAAGCCTTCGGGTCCATTGAGAAAGGCGCTGCGGACCTGTCTCTGCAAATCAAAGACACCGATCCAAAACTGCTAGCTGATATCGTCGAAATCCGGCGGACGTTGACCAAGCAGAACCGGATGGAAAACCTGCACGATGCCCAACAGGT
>JAFAHI010000017.1 GCA_019237325.1 Verrucomicrobiota bacterium
AGAATTTCTGTCTCTTTGGTTGCGGCTATTCAGATGTTCCTTGATTCGCGTCAATTCGTGTCCATTTGCGGTTGATTCTGGTTTGCTTCCATTCGCGGTTGTTCTGTGAGCAGTTTTTCGTAGAGATCGGCGGCGTGGTTCCAGGAAAACCGGTTTTCGATGGTTGCTCTGGCGGCGGCGCTCAGTTGGTCCCAGTTGGTTTGGTCTTGGAAAAGGCGCGAAATACGGTTTGCCAGTTGAGCGGGGTCGCCGGCTGGGTCAAACAGGAATCCGTTGACTCCGTCCTCGATTAGTTCAGTATTTCCCGGAATTTGAGAGGCAACGACAGGTAAGCCGGAAGCGAGCGCTTCGAGGATGACGTTGGACATCCCTTCGTAATTGGAAGCGTGAACCAGAAAAGTCGCAGATTGATAAGCTTCACGAACATTTTCTCGCGGCAACCACCCCGTGAATTGGACACAATCGGTTATTCCGAGGGAAACAGCGGTTGCCTCCAATCCGGGGCGTTCCGGGCCATCGCCGATGATCAGGGCTCTGACCTCGGTTTTGCTCTTAATCTCAGCCACCAGATCTAAGAAATAACCGACATTTTTTTGAGCGTGTAACCTGCCGACCGATAACAATGTCGGCACCTTAGCGTGGCGCTCAGGCTGCGGCCGGAAGAGATCGGTATCTGTCCCGTTTGGCACCACTTGAACTGGGATGGGATCGGATTTTTCGGACAGTGCCTTTAAGCCTTTTGACGGTGCACAAACTGCTCGGGCGTGCCTAAGAATATCACGGCGAAGCGGTTGCAAGACTCGATAAAAAATTTGCAGATGCGGCTCCGTCCCCGGTACATCTCCGCCCCGCAACGATACGACGTAGGGAATACGAGTCCAAAGGCTAAGCCAGCGGGCAACGATTCCACCGGGGACCGAGAAGAAAGCCAGGGTGGAATCGATCTGATGGGCTCGGGCCAGCCTGACGGCGCGCCAGCTCGCCAAAAGGACATAGCTTGCCATTTCGATAATCCCCGACTGATGCGGGCTCTTTCGCAGAGCGCGAATCCGCACGACGGTAACTGCATCGTCTGCGACGGTTCCGTGAAGCGATCCGATCCCGGCGGTAAGCACCACGACGCGGTGACCTCGCTGGGCGAAGGTTCGCGCGATCTGTTGGCATGCAGTGGCCGATCCCCCGCCGATCGGCGGATACTCGTAGTTGATAAACAAAAATCTCACGCAAAGACGCTAAGAAAGTAGTAACCGAATCCGATTCGTTTCAGCGCATTAAGGACTACGACCGCGCCGGTAACTCACTTTCTGTCGGGATGGAAGAGAGTCATTCACCAATCGAATACCTCGCTTTAGCGAAAACTTCTTTTCTTTCAGGCTCATCCGTTGGCCCAAGGAGTTTACGCCACGCTCATCTGGAATGACAAATTACAAATGGCAGATGACAAATAATAATACTCAGGCTTTTCGGTGTCAGCGGCCGGGACGCGGATAAATCTGTCATTTGTCATATCTCCGCTGCGATAGAGGTGAGCAGGCGCTCGCGTCTATCGCAGCGGAGATCGGTCGAGCATCCAGATACACCAGAGGGCGGCTCGGTCGTCTCGTTGGCCGAGGATGTGCCGGCGGAGACGTTCCTTCATGAAGTTTCGGTTCAAACCCGTCGTGCCGTAGGTGCCGGAATCCGAGACCGTGCCATTGAGACTGAGGGCGCCGCTCTGGAACCATTGGCCGATCGGCACTCCAAAACCTTTCTTTCGCCGGTCGATGATTTCGGCGGGAAGCAACGAGCGCGCGGCTTTTTTTAGCAGATATTTAGTGGTGCGACCTCTCAACTTGTACTCGGAAGGGATCCGGCGCACGAAGTTCACGAGGTCGATATCGAGGAACGGGGCACGCGCCTCCAAGCCGAAAGCCATGCTGGCTCTATCTACTTTCACCAAAATGTCATCGGGGAGATAAAGCCGGAGATAGAACTGCATGGCCCGATCGACGTCCGTCCGAGCCGTCGGCTCGTTCCAAGCTTCCACCGCCTCGGAATACAACTCTTCGGGATGCACCGGAGCACCGAAAAGGTCGGCGATTTCAGCCTGGTGCAAAGGTCCCATCCAGGTCGGGAGCCAATATTCTCGGGAATAGGATAACCCGCGCAGCATGCGCTTAACCTTGAAATCGAGACTCATGTTGACGTGCGAAACCGGCAGCCGGTTAGCCAGCGCTTGGACTACGGCGTGTCCCGCCTTGGGGGTAAGCTTGTGGTAGGGGATAGCGAACCGCAGAGCCTGGAACGGATCGTAACCGGCAAACAGTTCATCGCCCCCGTCTCCGCCGAGAACGACTTTTACTCGGGTACGCGCCAATTTTGAAACTAACGTTGTCGGGAGAATCGAGCTATCACCCAAGACTTCGTCCAAATTCTGGGCCACGCTTGGCGCGAAATCGAGGCAATGCTGGATGGAGAACACTTCTTCGAAATGCCGGGTACCGAGGCGTTTTGCCATCAGCTGCGCGTATTCGCGTTCATCGAATGACTTTTCCGTAAACCCGATATTGAAGGTCTCGACTAGGGATTGATGGCGAGTGGCGAGCGTTGCTACCAGGCTTGAATCGATTCCTCCGCTGAGAAAAACCCCGACCGGGACGTCCGCTGCAAGTCGCCGTTTAACAGCGGTATCGAGTAGCCGGATCAACTCTGATCCCCATTCTTGTTCCGGGTTTCTCGGGATCTTTGGGAAGGGATCAAATTCGAATCGCCAGTATTCCTGGATCTCAATCTGGCGCTTCCCGAGGTCGAATTGCATCCAATGCCCGGCCGGCAGTTTGCGGACATTTTCTAAGAGAGCGCGGGGAGCAGGGATAAAGCCGTAAGCGAAAAGTTTCTTTAATGACTCCTGGTCGAACGAGCGGGGTACGTCGGGATGCAGGATTAATGACGTGAGCTCCGAGGCGAAAACGAGAGTAGTACCATCGAAATGGTAGAATAGCGGTTTCTTACCGAACCGATCCCGGCTGAGAAAAAGGCTTTGGTTGGCGACGTCATAGATGGCAAAGGCCCACATCCCATTCAGCCGGGAAAGCATCTGTGCTCCCCATTGCCGGTAAGCGTACAAGAGAACTTCGGTATCGGAATGATCGGTTTGAAATTGGTGCCCCGCGGCTTCCAGCTCTTGGCGAAGCTCCCGATGATTGTAGATCTCACCGTTAAAGGTGATGACCAGCTGACCGTCGGCGGTCAGCATCGGTTGTTGGCCATTGGCTAAATCGACAATTGCGAGTATGCGGTGCCCTAAAAAAACGCGATTTCGATCTGAAACCCAAAGCCCTTCGCCGTCAGGCCCGCGATGAGCCAATCGACGAGTCATCCTCTCGAGCTCAGTTCGACCGCCGTTCCCGACAAATCCCGCAATGCCGCACATCGAGTACCCAATAGGCAGAAAAATGCTCCCAGGAAAGCAAAAGAATCGCTGCGATCTTGGTATGAATTTACCGCCTTTTCTTGGCGTCTTTGTGGCTTGACATGAGATTTTCTTTGTTTGCGGGTGCGGACCCGTCCTCCATTGCTGAGGATTCTCTCAGCTTTCCGCTTTCTTTTTGCGATCTTTGAGCTTCTTTGCGGCTATTCCTTCTGTCTAATTTAGACGGCGAGGCACTTCGGAGTTCCCATTAGCTAGTAGGTTTCATGCCAGGAAGAGCGCCAGTTTTATTCCTTATTTTTAATCGCCCTGAACCGACGCGGGAAGTTTTTGAGGCCATTCGCACCCACCGACCATCCCGCCTTTACGTAGCTGCCGACGGGCCTCGTCCTGAAAAACCGGGTGAATGGCGTCTTTGTGCGGACACTCGCTCAGTATTGAACAACATCGATTGGGATTGCAAAGTTCAAACCCTTTTCCGTGATCAAAATCTCGGATGCGGGACCGCGGTGAGCGAAGCGATTAACTGGTTCTTTGATCAAGAGGAAGAAGGGGTCATTCTGGAAGACGATTGCTTGCCTGACCCGAGCTTTTTCTCGTTTTGCGAAGAGATGCTGGAGCGCTATCGCGATGAACCGAGGGTTGGCTCGGTTTCAGGTAACAATTTTTTGCCGAAAGCTCTGCATATGGAACGACCATACGGTTTTTCCAAGTATGTGCAGATCTGGGGTTGGGCCACCTGGCGTCATTTTTGGAATAACTATGACTTCAGACTCACAGGCGATTGGGGGGAGTGGGATGAGATCATACGGCGGACGAATCCGGTACAAAATCAGGCGAACTATTGGCTTCAGATCTTCAAGGCTCTCCAGGCCGGCCTGATCGACACCTGGGATTTCCAAGTCATGTTTTCGTCTTGGCGGCATGACTACGTGCACATTTTCCCAAGCCGGAATCTGGTGACGAACCTCGGGTACGACAAAGAAGCAACGCACACAAATTTCGAAAGTCCGTTGGCTGAGTTGGAACGCGGATCAATTAATGATTATCAGATCACGTTGCCAGTGACGGTCGACCCGGAGGTTGATAACGCGACATTTTACTTTCGCTTCTTAGAGTCGCTAACCAGTATCTGGTGGCTCGAACAAGCCATGGACATGCCGGGCGCCCTGGCCTGGCTCCGTTCGCAGTTGCACTTGGCCCAGAAAGAAAACGCTCGCCTGCAAGCGGTCCAACGAACTCAGTCTCGCGAGATCACCAAGATCCTGGCGGTTCGCTCTAAATCGGCTATTCGGGTGAAGTACACTTTGCTACTGGCACACTTTGTCTATACCTGCCGCCGGGGGATGGACCTTGCGCGGACGCGAGCGAACAAGATGATTGCTCACGCGAGCGCGAGAGCGAGCAATTTTCCGGCGATCGTGGTTCGTGCCGTCCGACGCGTTTCAGTGCGCAAAATGTACCAGAATTTAATGCATTCCCGAAATAAGCAGG
>JAFAHI010000018.1 GCA_019237325.1 Verrucomicrobiota bacterium
TTTCGATCAGTTTTGCAGTCAATTTGGACTGTCCGACTCCGGCGGGATAATAAATGTAGGCTTGCTTGCCATCGGCTTGCACGATCTCTGGCCCAGCAATAGCGGCTCTAAGCGATTCAACCTCTTGATCGCTGGGGGCGCGTTTCAACACAACCACCAAAAGATGGCCTGGATCTCGCCGCGCCTCGTCGGTCATCGGGTTCCGGTCAATGATCGAATTCCATTCCTCGGCGGTTCGTACAAAAAACTCTGTCGGCCGGCCTGCTCGCTTGGCGAATTCGGTTTCCAAGGCCTGCTCGAGGTCCACTCCGATCGTGCCTTTGCTACGGAACACCGCATTCCCCGAATTAAGCAACGTACGTACCCCCTCGAAACCGAGATCAATTAACAAAGTCTTCAAATCTGCCATGCTTACTTTAATTCCGCCGACATTGACGGCGCGAAGAAGGGCGATTTGAGGGGTCATTTCGAGCAAGTACCTGGTAAATACCGGAGAGCCGGAGGGATTTTGGTTTTTTTGCCCTGCATTGGTGCTTCCAAATCGCGTGCGATGCAAGCGATAGTCACCCAGGGAAAACTGTCGACACCGAATGATTCGAGGAAAATGACTACCCTTGCACATTACTTTATGGTAATGTCTTGGAAAGGTGGCTACGTCCTCAAATCCTGCGGGTAATCATTCCTCGGCTGAGCAAAAAGGGCCTGCTCAGGAACACCGTTTACTCGGCGTCATTGGGATCTTAGTTGTCGGCCTTGCGACCGCGCTGGCGTTGGCGCTTCTGGGTTTGATCACTCACCCCTAGCTGGGGTGCTGGGCAAGTTGAGCCGATTTGAACCGGAGTGATCCACTGGGAACTTGATATCCCAGAAGGCGGCTGATTGTTCCAGCGCCACGAGCGCAGTGGCGCGTTCTGTCAGGGCGGCGATGTAGTTGAGACGAACATCAGTGTCGTCCTTTTCGGCCTGTAAGACGTCGAGTAACGTGGTGGCGCCCAGCCGATAGCTGGTGAGTTTTGCTTCTAGCACTTTCCTAGCCAGCTCAATGGCGTTTCCCTGATACTTCGCCAACTGCTGCTTGGCGAGCCGGTACCGGTCAAAGTTGGTCCTGACGTCGACCTCAGCCTTGAGCTCGGTTGACTGTAGCGTGACCTGAGCCTGAGCTGCGGTTGCTAGAGCGGCCTGGTACTCGCCGCGGTAGCTGTTAAAGAGGGGGAGAGGGACTGAAAGTGAAAGGTTCAAATCATTATAGCTCGGAGCTGGGTCAATCCGATTAATGATTCGTCCGGTCTCTGTCACCCCGAGGCCAATGGTGGGATCCGGAATTCGATTGGCCTTAGCCAGCTTGGCCGCAGCTTGAGTCGATTCGAAGCTAAAGCGGGCGGCCCGAACATCAGGACGATTTAGGAGAGCCACGGACAGAATCGACTGCAAAGTAAAATCTCGATCTTTAAAAACCAGGCTGCCGGCCGCGTTCCTCACGGGCGTATTCTTTTTCCCCATGAGTTGAACCAAAGCTAAGAGGTTCGCGCTTTGCGCGGATTGGGCGACTACCAGATCACCCTCGGCTTGTTTTGCATCCAAGCGGGCCTGGTTGGCATCTACTTCGCCGATATCTCCTTCACTCAATCGTTTTTCATTGGCCTTAGCTAAATTGTCGAGGGCGTCGAAGGCGCGACGTTTCTCGTCCACCGTCATCTGACCGGACAAAGCGGTTACGAAGGCGGTGGCGGCGGTTCCCTGCAGCGTTCTAAAGAAATCATCAACTGTAGCAGAGACCGCTAAGAGATTTTTCTGCGCAGCCGTCACGCGAAACTTTCGTTTTCCAGCGACTTCAATCTCCTCGGTCAGTGCTTGCGCCCAAACGGTGGCTTGATCGCGGTGAGAGATATCCGTGGCAAACGTCCAGGTCAAAGTTGGGTTAGGCGATACCTTGGCGGCGACGACTTGAGCTTGGGCGATCGTGATGTTGTACCTCGCGGCTGCGAGGTCGAGGTTATTCGCTTCAACTCGCGCGAGAAATTCATCAAAGGAGATAGGCTGACCTTGGCTCGTCTGCGTCCCGAGAGCTGAACTTGCGCCGGGCTCACCTGCGGAAACACAAAGGCCGCCGGCGATCAAAATACAGATGCTGGCGAGGCAGGCGGCAAACGTGAATGGTCGAGACATAGATAGGTTCAGTGTTCCTAACTTGCCGCTCCTGATGCGCCGGGAGATGATCCTGAGTCTTTCGGGGCACCACGCTGCACGAACTTTTCAAATTGTCTTTCGACCAAGTAATACAAGCCAGGTAAAACTAGTAGCGTCAGCAGCGTCGCGCTGACGAGGCCACCTACGATAACCGTTGCCAACGGCCGCTGGACATCACTGCCCACACCACGCGCCAGCGCTGCCGGCAGCAACCCAAGAGTTGCTACGGTTGCGGTCATCAGCACTGGCCGCAGTCGCACCCCAGCGCCTCGCCGAACGGTCTCCTCTAGGGTTTTACCCTCTCCGTGCATTCGCTTGAGATTCGAGACCATGATGACCCCGTTCTGCACCGCCACCCCAAATAGGGCGATAAAGCCGACAGCACTGGAAACATTGACGGTCATGCCTCGAAAATAGAGTGCCGCCAAGCCGCCCAGCAGCGCTAGCGGGACTACGATTAGGATCATGGCTGCATGCCGAAACTCGCCAAAGCCAAAAAAGAGTAAAAGAAAAATGACGCCCAATGTCGCCGGCACCACAATGCTAAGCCGGGTTTGCGCTCTCTGCTGGTTTTCAAAAGATCCACCCCATTCAATCCGATTCTCTTCGTGGTTATATTTTACTTTCTCTTCAATGACTCTCTGGGCCTCGGCGTAAAACGAGGAGAGATCGCGTCCCCGAAGGTTGAGATGAACCTTCATGAATCGATGAGCCATTTCCCGGTCGATCGTGGTTTCGCCGGAAGCAAGGCGAAGTTCTGCCAGCTCGCCTAGTGCAATAGGAGCGCCTTCCGATGAAGGGAGCGTTAGG
>JAFAHI010000055.1 GCA_019237325.1 Verrucomicrobiota bacterium
ACACATGAGTAACTGGCGCCAAGCGGCCACTTGTTTTTGGGTCAATGAATCCGACACAAAACAAAATGCACTATTCTTGTTGCATATGCAACGATACAGGTAATTATTGTTGCATATGCAACAAGATGTTTTATCTCCTGCTGATTATCCGGCGACAGCGGAACCATTAAAGCGCCGTCTGCATTGGGTCTCGATCCTGATGCGCCTGTCGATAGGAACTCTGTTTCTTTGTGCCGCCATCGTTAAGACTCCTCTCGGTATCCCCGGCATCACCGCTTACTATTCGTCGCTCTTTGACCACTCTTTATTGCCGGGGTTTTTAGTAAAGACTCACGCAGCGCTGATTCTATTTTTCGAGTATGGATTAGCGATCTGGCTGTTTAGCGGTTGGCGGCTTCAGCTGGCCTGGAAAATAGGATGCCTGCTGCTGGTCAGCCTGGCCGTCGGAATGATCTTTGCCGGCAAGTATGATGTCGCCAGCGCGAATTACATCTATGTTTTCCTCTGCGCGATTGGGCTTTTTTCAAGCGAGTTCGATCGTTGGCAATTAGGGCGGTGACGGCGCTTCTCCCCTCCTCTGCCAATCGGCCGGGATGGCGACTTGGAGGTGACAACAGACTCGTTCCGCGCGTTTGTGGATTCGCCGGTCGCAGGACCTGTCCGTTCATCGTTCCCTTTTCCCAGACGATTGAGTGCAACGTGAACCAAGTGGAGTTGCCCTAATAGCTTCGCCTTGCAGAATTTGGCGGCTGCTGTACCGGAAAGCGAAAAGAGAGGGGTGAGCGGTACACTGGCCGCGCACGAGACAACGGCCTCGACCGTACCGGCCGATTCGAACAGCGCGTCGATCGAGGAGGAATCCTTTAGATCCGCATTAGTCGGCCCAGTTCGAGAAACGCGCACCACCTGATGCTTTGGCTCCAATGCATTGGCCACCGCGGTACCAATTGTGCCGGTTGCTCCGATGACTACGATTTTCATAGAAGACTTTAAAAGAGATAAGGAATTAGCGCTGCAGTTCGGGCTCGATACTCCTCGTACGCCGAACCGAACGTCTCCCGCATGAAACGTTCCTCGACCGTAAGCTTGCGCCAGAAGGATCCGAAAACGATGAGCACCGCAAGTATGCCGAACCAGTGGTCGACTACTACGGCGCTGCCCAAAAATGCCACCAGGATACCGGTGTAAATCGGGTGACGCACGAACCGGTATGGTCCATCACGGACCAGCTGGTGGTCCTGCTTTACCTGAACGGTTCCGCTCCAGTTGCGACCAAGATGTTGACGAGCCCAGACGGTGAAAGCTAGACCTACAACGATCAAAATCACTCCCGGCCAATAGGCGTCAATTCCTGGTGGTAGAAAACGCGAAAATAAGAATCCGCCTCTCGGAATCGGCGGGATGGAGAGGAGGATCGATGCGATCACGATCGGTATGATATAGCTCGCGCGCGACCACTTCGACTCGTGGCGTACTGCCGGTTTTGCATTTGCCGCCGAGATTACCCAGTAGACCAACCACGCGATCCACAGGAGCAGCACGATCCCTCCGCGGGTACGATACACCATAGGTGGCACCTTATTCGCGACCAATCGACCCAGTCAACCTGGCACCGACGCGCGAAAATTCTAAATGGCGTGGGCTGAATACAGGGCTTCTGTATTTAGGTAGTATACCGAGCACAGATGCCGCTCGTGCCCAAAGTGGTCCTTATAAATCACGGCAAATGGCACTTCCTAATTCATTCATTCAGGCCTAGCTGATAACGAAAGCAAAGGGACATCATGCCGAAATTTCTGTGCACAACCTGCGGGGTTCAATATCCCGAAAGCCCAGTACAACCTTCACGATGCGTTATCTGCGACGACCCTCGCCAGTTCGTCCCTAAAACAGGGCAAGGTTGGACGACGTCAGAGAAATTAGGCGTTGATCACTTCAACGCGTTCCGAAAAATCGGAAACGACCTCTTCGCGTTCTCGACCGTTCCGCGCTTCGGGATCGGACAACGTGCTTTTTTGATAATCACTCCTTCCGGCAATGTATTGTGGGACTGCGTTAGCTTTCTAGACGGCGCCACCATCGACATCATACGGTTGTTAGGCGGACTCAAGGCGATCGCCGTCTCTCATCCTCATTTCTACAGCACAGTTTCTACCTGGGGACGAACCTTTGAGTGCCCGGTCTTTCTTCACGAAGCAGACAAAGAGTGGTTGTTTGATCCAGACCCTTGCATCTCCTTTTGGACGGGAGAAACGAAGGATATCCTTCCTGGAATCACAATTCACCGGTTGGGCGGCCATTTTCCCGGTAGCACCGTCCTACATTGGATTGATCGGCAGGCCTTGTTCCCGGGTGATACCATCCTGGTCACGTTCGATCGCAAACATGTGTCATTCATGTGGTCGTATCCCAACAACGTCCCGTTACCGGCAGCCGATGTTGAACGGATCGGGAGCCGTCTGAGAAAGCTCGAATTTGATTCGATTTATTCGCCTTTTTGGGAGCGGGGAGAGATTGAGCGCGATGCAAAAGAAGCGGTTGAACAATCGGTAATACGGCAGGTCAAGGGCCCGGAGGCGGCGAAATGAGATCGGTTCTAGCAGAGAAGATGTAAGTCGGCGACACGGTACACACCAATGTTCAGCGATGCCAGGCTCCCGCCGTGACCACCAGCGCGCCGCTATCCAATACTACGAAGAAAAAGCCAGGCCGCCGAGCGCAGCGGGACAAGCTAGCTCCGTAGGAGCGAGATCTTTATAGCTACCGCATTCTCTACGCGAGTAGCTCCGTTAGGAGCGGCATATGATGGCGTTTCCCAGGGCTAGCCAACGCTCCCAAATCAGATGGCGCTCCTACGGAGCTCCCCCGTTTTTTTGCGTTCGAATCTATAAAGATGTGACTCCTACGGAGCCGTTTTTCAACGGGTCGCTACGATTTTCGTTCGAACGCCAAACGCGCGCCGAAGAAGATAAAGATGCCGCCGGTTATTCGATTGAGCACAGTTGAAGTTCTGGGATCGCGCAGCCACCGAGCAAGCGGTTGGGTCACAAAGATCAAGGCTGCAAACCAGAGGATGCCTTCGACGTCGTGGATCAGTGCGAGCAAAACGCTAAAGCCGATCACATTCACATGACTCGGGATGAACTGTGGGAGGAACGTGACGTAGAATACACCGACCTTCGGGTTCAATAGATTAGTGAGTAGACCGCGAATGAACCAACGCAAGGTGCCGCGCGATGATGCCGCTTCGCCGGTCGAATCTAGCAAGACCGGTTTCTCACGCTGGAACAGCAAACGAATACCTAGATAAAACAGATAGATGGCGCCCGCGATTCTCACGATTTGATACGCGAGATTCGAGACGGCAAACACGGCGCCAAGACCTGCGGAAACTAGAATGCCCCAAGCCAGACAACCAGTGCAAACGCCTAACCCGGCAAACATGGCGCGCCTTGGGCCTTCGACCGTGGCCGTTCGTAACACGAGCAATGTATCGAGTCCCGGCACAATCGTTAGAAGTCCGGCTGCGCCGGCGAAAGCGAGCGAAGCAGTCCAGATGCTAAGGTCGGGTGTCATGAGGAGGAAGTCTGAATAGCAAATAGCAGATAGCAAATGGCAAATGTTTTGGACGTCGTTGGGAATTGGCGCATTCTCGGCTTCGGTCTCGAGAGTAATCAGTAATCAGTAGGTCAGTAATCAGTTTCAGTGCACAGGCTGCCGAAACAATTTTTGTGGAGTTCGGTTTTCCAATCCTTTGTGTCCTTTGAGATCTTCTGTGAAAGTATTGGAAGGCCATCGAATAGTAGTGAGCTCAGAACGAAAAAGAATGCAGTCCGAGACCGGTATGGGCGACCTTTTCTCCGAGGTTACCCCGGAAGTTGAAACGGAGAAATTGGCTGACGGCGCCTTTCTTTTTCGAAGGTTCGCCGAAAGCGCTGCGTCACTGGTGGAGCTGATTTGGCAAATCGCGCAGGTATCACCGTTTCGGCACTTGGTGACACCTGGCGGATACCGGATGTCCGTGGCGATGACGAATTGTGGATTGGCCGGCTGGACTTCCGATCGTCAAGGGTATCGCTATGCGAAGGTTGATCCCGAAACCGGCGCAGCCTGGCCACCGATGCCCCTAGAATTTCAACGGCTGGCCGAGACAGCCGCGGAGCGAGCCGGTTTCCCCGGTTTTAGACCCGAGTGCTGTCTGATCAATCGCTATGAGCCCGGCGCAAAGTTGTCTTTGCACCAGGACCGAGACGAGAAGCATTACGAATTCCCCATCGTATCGGTTTCTCTCGGGCTGCCGGCAAAGTTCCTTTTTGGCGGTTTGGTGCGATCGGAGCGTCCGAGACGGTTTCGCCTGGAAAACGGCGATGTCGTCGTTTGGGGCGGACCGTCTAGACTAGCGTTCCACGGAGTTGATACCCTGGCTGATGGTGAGCACCCGTTGACTGGACGATGCCGGCTGAATCTGACTTTTCGGAAGGCGTTGTAGCCGGTCGACCGCGCGCATTCCGCAACAACTTTCCAATACGCTAACACGCCATCACGGGGGATAATGGGACTCACGGGAACGACGCATTAGTCCCATGTGTCCCATAGGTCCCATTCGTTCCGTCACCCCCGATGCAATTCCTTCGAGGACGAGTACGACGACGAGGACGAGTACGACTTTGGCTGGTAAACCAAGGTGGAATAGCCGGTTTGTCGGAGTCCTGCCATCGTGACAGCGATGAAGACGGCAGTACTTGACAGCGGTTTTGCTGGTTCGAGCCGGCAAACCACCCCCCTTGTTCTTGAGCCGGCACGCAAAGCAGCCCGCAAACCGAAGCGGGTTGTCGTTCCGTTCTCTATTTCGAAACCGAAATGGGAGGTTCCGGATGCACGAATTCAGGTGCCGAAACCGGTCGTCTGGGAAAGGCTCGAATTAGGATTTGTGACGGTGCTACTGGCGTCGGCGGGTACCCTGATAGCCATAGCTGTGAGTGCGGCGGCCAATTTGTGAAGCTGCAAATGAAGCGGCGGGCAGATCTAAACTGTGCCAACATAGCTCTAGGCAAACACCGATGATGCCCATCCGGATACCTCTGTCGCTGATTGGGCGATACCCGATCTTAGTTGGGGTCTTTTTGCTGGCGCTTCATTCGGTCTCCGCCGGCCTTGATGAATTGGACGAAACGGGCGCTAGCGGTTCCTCGTCAGAAGCGGATTCGGGGCAACGAGTGCGCGAACTTGGGAGGCCCCTATATAGGACTTTCACCAGAAAAGACGAAGGAATCGTAAACAAGATCCTAACCGGTATTCAGGATCCAAGCGGGTTGATGATTTTTGGCAGCGTGAACTGCGTGCTGGAATACGATGGCCAGCATTGGACATCGACCGCGATACCGAACGGTGGTTATATTCAAGCGCTGGCGTGCAACAAGTCAGGAACAATCTACGTAGGGGGTAGCGGAGATCTCGGCGCGCTGGTTCTGGAAGGAGGCGCCTATCGTTATAAATCGTACACATCGCTCCTGCCGGCAGGAGCCCCGCATTTCGGAGAAATCGGACAAATCACGGTTCACGGTAACGATGTGTACTTTCTGTCAGAAAAGAGCTTGCTGCGTTGGAATGGAGAAGAGTTTTCTGTAATTCATCTTCCGTATGAAGTCGGTAACGAGTGGTTTTTTTCATCCTTTGCTGGGCGCCTTTTTGTCCACGCAAAACATCAACCCTACTCTGAGGTGGTTGGCGATCATCTCGAGCCGGTGTTGGATGACCCTACGCTGCGGGAAACAACCGTCACGGGCGCGATCGAGCTCGCGAAGGATAAGGTCTTGCTGGTAACCCGCGAAAAAGGGATCTTTGAGCTCCGCGACTCCTCGTCCTCCGTAGCTTCCGACTCGGCTAAAACTCCGTCGGACCAGTCAGCGAAGGAGTACCAGGTCGTTCCATTCAAGACCGACGCGGATGATTTGTTTACGCGGCAGTCTATTGTTGAACACGTGCTGCCCATCAGTCGCGGCCTTTTCGCGGTTGCGGTGGAACGACGTGGGCTTGTATTTCTAAATGCCGCTGGGCACATCCAGCAAACATTCTTGGAAGAGGATGGGCTGCCCAGTGGATCATTTTATGATCTGCGACGTGATCGGGCCGGCGGTCTCTGGGTGTTCGCTGAAAATGGAGTAACTAGAGTCGATACGAATCGAAGCATTTCGGTCTTTGATCATGAGAACGGGTTACCGAAGAATAACGTTTCTTCCACCATACGATTCGGCGGATCGTTATACGCATTGACCGGGTCTGGTCTTTACCGTTTGGAGTCTAGCGCGGGTGGATTGGCTTCTTCGCAATTTCGCAAAGTTCCGGGTTTGACCGATTGGCTATGGAATGCAGCGGAGGCGCCGCCTTACGGTTTGGTTTTGACTGGAGAGAACGGTGTTTATCTTTTCGATGGCAACCGTTTCCAAGTCATATCGAGTACCCCATTTCCCTACGCGGTCGCGCGATCAGAGAAGTACCCGGATTTGCTTTGGATTGGCGGCCACACGGGGATAAGAGCGGTGCGTTTCACGGACGGTCGTTGGGTCGACCAAGGACCCATGCCAGGCTTTGAACAGGAAGTGGGATCGATCGTGGAGACTGCTAATGGCGATGTCTTGGTCGACACTAAGGATGCACGGTTTTTTCTCATTAAACTTGGGCCGGATCCAAAAGTGCCATTGAAAGATGCACGTTTGGAATCGTTACCGAATGCTCCGAAGGCGACAATCAGCTCAATGTGCCGGATCCAGCCCTGGGGGAATCAGTTTCTGTTCAGCACGGACCGGAATGTATTTCTCTTCCGAGACTCCGATCGTTCCTTTTACCGAGCGGATCTTCTCCCCAAACAGATTATGGGCCGGGAAATTCACACGGTGCAGGCTAGCTCATGTGATTCCAATCATCTCTGGTTAGAAACGATCATCGGAGAACTTGGTTCGGTTCAAACCCAAGAGATTGGGCGTTTGGACTCGGATGGCAGTTATCATGCCTTGCCTCGTTCGATTTCATCGGTTCTTGGCGGAGTTCGTTCGTTTTATGAGGAGTATTTCGGAGGCGAGTCGGCTCTTTGGATCTCGGGAGAGTACGGCGCAATCGCGCGGATTGATCTTTCGCGATCAGCGCAGCATTACCCGCTGAAACTCTACCTACGAGAGGTAACAACTGCCTCGGGTGAACGGATCAGCCTCCCCCAGAATGGAGCCGCTTTAGAATTACCTTTTGAGAAACGGGATCTCTGGCTCCGATTTGCAACCGATGATTATGATGGGCCGGACGAGGTCCGCTATCGGGAGAAATTAGAAGGACTGAATACCGATTGGAGCTCTTTTGTGGAGGAACCAACCTGGCAATCAGGTTCCTTGAATGAGGGAAGATATCTTTTGCACGTACAGGCCCGAAACAGCGAAGGCGTAGATAGCAACGAGATCACCGTCGCCATTACCATCTCCCCTCCGTGGTATCGCACTCCCTGGATGTACGCGGTTTATCTCGGTGGAGCTATTTTGTTAGTTTTCGGTCTCGTCCGTTGGCGGTTATGGCAAATGCGGGTCCGGGAAAAAGAGTTAATGGCGGTGGTCGACCATCGCACCCGGGAGTTGCGTGAGAGCGAGGAGCGTTTGCGCTGCCATTATGAGGAGCTGCGCCAAAGCAAAAAGCGCCTCCAAGAAGCGAAGAACAATGCTGAAGCGGCCAATCGGGCCAAAACCGCTTTCCTTGCTAACATGAGTCATGAGGTAAGGACACCGCTGAATAGCATTCTGGGGTATGCCCAGCTTCTTCTACGTGGCTGCGAAAATGTCAAAGATCCACGCCCAAAACTACAGTCAATCATCGATAGTGGTACCCACCTTCTCGGAATGATGAATGAGCTACTCGATCTGGCGCGGGTCGAATCAGGTAAGCTAGCCATCAATCCAGAGGCGCTTAATCTTCCGACCTTTCTCCAGTCTTTAGTGGCCGAGTTTGAAATTCGGGCTCGGCAAAGCGGTTTAAAGTTCGAATTCACCATGGACCGAAACCTTCCGCAATGGGTCGAGACAGATCCGCTGCGGCTCCGGCAGATCCTATATAACCTGGTCGGAAACGCGTTTAAATTTACCACTGCTGGTCATGTGGCGCTGGAAGTAGCGGTAGGGACGAGCTCCCGCTCGTCCGCCGGTGGCGGGGCCGATGCGACTCAAACGAGCGGCAGCTCGTCCCTACCGCTTCTGCGGCTGGTGGTTTCTGACACCGGAAGAGGAATAGCCGAGTCCGACCTGCCGCATTTGTTCAAGCCTTTCTACCAGGCCGTAAACAACGAGCAATGCGCCGAGGGAATAGGTCTTGGCCTTTATATTACCCACAAAATTGTCCACTTGTTGGGGGGCCAGATTGATGCCGCCAGCGTGCTGGGACACGGGAGCAAGTTTTCGGTGGAGTTACCACTCCATCTGGTCACGAAGACGGCCGACGTCTGTGCTGGGTCAAAAGTGGTTGGATACGAAGGCGAGGTTCAGGAGCTTTTGCTCGTCGATGATGACCCCTCGAACCGAGATGTGCTTAAACAGTTTCTCACCGAAGTCGGCTTTTCTGTTCGAGAGGCAGATTCGGGCGACGCCGCTCTCGAAATTATGCGCTCCCATCGTTTTGATGGGGTCATCAGCGATATTCGAATGGCCAGGAAGGACGGAAATGCGTTTTGCAGAGAAGTTCGATCGGATCAGGCCTCGGCCAAAATCGTGATGATTGCGTCCTCAGCTAGTGTTTACGATTGCGATCGCCAGGCTGCTGAGTCCGCCGGGTTTGACGATTTCCTGCCAAAACCGATAAAGGAAAACGAGCTTTTCAAAATCCTAGGCCAACATTTGGGGATCAAATGGATTCTCAGACACGAAGCAGGGACTAACGGATCCGCTGGACCGAGTACAGTCCAACCGGATATCGGCGACATACTCATGAGTGGGCGTGACATCCCGATGGAGGAGTTACAAGTACTGCTGAAACTGGCTGGTGAAGGCGATGTCGTGGCTCTCCGCCAATCGCTTCAAGATCTCGCGGAGAGCGATCCGGCCCATGCCCGGTTCGCGCAGCAACTCGCAGCGCTTGTGTCTGCCTACCGTATCGATGAGGTCGAGACACTGCTCCAGCAGATCCTCTGCGATGCAACTGAACCGGTTGCTTCGTCTACTTTTGAGAAGCGAGAGAAGAGGGAGGAGTCCAGGAGTTCAGTAGTTGCAGGAGTTCAGGAGGCGCCATCGGCATGAGACGCGGAGCACAGATGGCGAGCCCGGTGCATCGCGTCATAAGGAGGCCATACACAATCGACCATAAACGGACCTGTATTTGTGGCTCAAGTGAGCAGCATAGTTTTAGCTTTTCCGTAGTCCGTCCTGAACTCCTGCAACTCCTGAACTTCTGAACTCCTTTATGATCACCGTTCTAGTTGTCGATGATATTCCTGCTAACGCTGATGTTGTGCTGAACCATCTGACCGCGGCCGGTTTTCGTGTTCTGTACGCAGGCAGCGGCGCCCGTGCGCTAAAACAGTTGGAGCACTCCATTCCTGATCTCATCCTGCTCGACATAAAAATGCCCGGGCTAGACGGAATCGAGACCTGCCGGCTTATCAAACAACGCTCAGAATGGCGGAATGTTCCTATCATCTTCATCACGGGCGCCGATGAGCTTTCTCAAAAGCTAGCTGCCTTTGAAGCCGGCGGCGTCGATTTTGTCAGCAAACCGATTCTTCCGGAAGAAGTGGAAGCACGAGTGCGGACCCATCTGCGTATCCGGGAATTGCAGAGCGAGCTGGAACAAAAAAACCAGGCTCTCTCCGAGGAGATCGAGCTGAGGTTGGACGCAGAAAAACAACTCGAAGCCAAGCTGGATGAAGCCTTCGTGATTACCTCCCTCGATGGCGAAATCTACTTCTCGACGCGACAAGCGAACATATTACTTCAAGCATTCTTCCCAGGTGCTTCGATGGAGCGTCTTCCGGACTCGGTGGTACATTGGCTTGATTCCGGGGAACGGAATAAACCTCTGGTGACTGTGAGCACCACTAAAGGCGATTTGCAGATTGATCTGCTCGCCTCCGACTCAGGACATCTGGCGTTGTTACGTTTGGAGCAGCGAAACAGCTGTTGGGGACCGAAGGCACTCCAAACTCTCGGACTCACGCCGCGCGAAGCGGAGGTGCTGTATTGGATCACCGAGGGGAAAACCAACCCGGAGATTTCTACCATTTTGGATACTACGTTGCACACGGTCAAAAAGCATAACAACAAGCTCTTCGCCAAACTTGGCGTTGAGACGCGTATGGCTGCTGCTCGTTTAGCAATGAGTGTATTAACCGGTCACCAGGAGGTGCCCCAGGGCTCGCCAGATGCTCGCCCAATAGCAAATAGCAGATAGCAAATTGGGACTCTTAGCCATGACGGCAATCGAAAATAAGTCGCTGATTCAAAACATAATGGAAGCCCGGGCACGCCGAGATCACGCGTCGTTTATAGCGGCAATGGCCGATGATTTCATATGGCGAATCATCGGCACGACGCCGTGGTCTGGTGAATACGTTGGTAAGGCCGATGTTTGCGAACGCCTGCTGAAGCCGCTCTACACCCAATTTCTAGCGCCCTCGAGTATTACGGCGACCTCGGTCTTAGTGTTCCCGGAACTGCTGCTCCTACTGCGCTCTAGGACTTGGTGAGGTTCCAGGCGTTGCAGATGGATTTGCTTCGGTGCCCGGTGTCGGAGAAGGGCGAGTCGCGTCGTTTTTCTCCGGGCTTGGTGCTGGGGAGACTCCGGGTGCTGGACTTTCTTCGGTTGTTGGGGACTTCTTTGCGCTTGCGGTCGTATGTGTGGTTCGGTGGCGAACAACATGCGTCGCGGTCGCTCCGGCTTCTCGTATTTTGCTCCCGGTCCTTTCGAAGGTCTTACCCACGGTTCGCTCTGTTGCCTTAGCTCCACGCGAAATCGCACTTCCCGTAGCTTGAGCGCCGTGTTTGATTGTTTGGCCGGTCTCCTCGGCCGCTTTCTTAGTTGTGTTGGTTGCTTTTTCCGCCGGCCCTTGATCGTCCTGTGCCGTTACCCATGCGAATGGGGTCAAAACTGCGAGTGCTAAAATTGTGCACACCTTCCTCATAATCGCCTCCTTTATTGTATCGAAAGAGCAACCTATTGTGGATGTCCCCGTCGGCGACTCGTTTGCGACTTTATTCCTGCTAGAATATTCTGGATATCGTGACCCAGGGCCGAATCATCAGCAAAGCCGGGGGAGAACTACCCTGCGGTTACTGGCAAAGTTTCGGTTGGATGCCTCATCCCGGGCTGGCGCTCCATATTCGCAGATATAATGGATATTTCGAACGCTCGTCTCAGCGGGTGCGGCGCCGCGAACTGCCTGCTGGTGAAGTCGCGTTGATCATTTCATTGGGGCCCCGATGGCGTTCGATCGATCCGGTCACGGGCGCTTCAATTGGTACGCTACGAACATTTATTGCCGGGCTGGATGATACCTACAGCTTGGTTGACTCAGAGACGTCCGGCGCTGCTATCCAAGTTGATTTTACGCCCATCGGAGCGCGTCAATTGCTGCAGCTTCCGATGCATCTGGTTTCAAAACGAACCACTGAGCTGACCGATTTGTTAGGCAGCCAAGCCGATCGCCTGGTTGAGCGGCTTGCCGAAGCTCCGGATTGGCATAGCCGATTTCTAACGTTAGATAATTTCCTCCTCTCAAGAATTCGGCAATACCGGAGATCTACCAGGGAAAATCGACTGGGCATGGCGGCAACTGGATCTCTCCCGTGGTTCTGTTCGTGTCCAGAAGATCTCTGAGGAACTAGGTTGGACTCGCAAACGGTTAGTTAAGGCTTTTCGTGACGAAATTGGTATCCCGCCAAAAGTTCTCGCCCGCGTTTTGCGTTTTAGAAGCGCGCTAGCGGAATTCAATGCACAGATAATCGTCGACTTTTCGCAGCTAGCCGCGGAATGCGGGTATAGCGATCAGGCACACATGATCCGCGATTTCAAAGATTTCTCCGGCCTGACCCCGGCAGAGCTGGTCCGCGCCTATTCACGGGACGCAGGAATGGTAGAGAGCTGATGTCGGCATGGGGGAGGGCTCGCGTCCTCGCGCGCCGTGAGACGTTACAGCGCCGCTGGACGTATTTTCATCGTTAGATTTACCGAAACGTGCGGCTCTGCGAACGACGGATCGCGGGGACACGATCCCTCCCTGCGCTCGGTAGGGTAAATCCACGCTAAGGAAACATTTCTTCAATACGGACCGATGATGGGCTTTTAGCGTGTCCCATCCATCAACGGTAACCAGAAAGAAATTATCTATGACTACTCTGATTAGAGACGGACTATCGACGATTATCCCAGCCATGCGATATCGAAATGCGCCGGCCGCGATAGAATGGCTCTGCCAGGCGTTCGGGTTCGAAAAACAATTGGTAGTGCCCGGAGAGAAGGGCACCATTGCTCATGCCCAACTCACGCTCGGTAATGGGATGATGATGCTGGGCTCCGTTCGCGAAAACGGGTCCAGTAGGCTTGTTAAACAACCGGATGAACTCGGTGGCGTCGAAACCCAATGCGCATACGTGGTCGTAGAAGACGCAGATGCTCATTACGCGCGGGCGGTGGCGGCCGGAGCCAAGATCGTTCGCGAAATTGAGGACGCCAGTTATGGCGGTCGCGGTTATTCCTGCCGCGACTTAGAGGGCCATCTCTGGAGCTTCGGCAGTTACGATCCCTGGCAGCCGAGCTCGTCTGAGGCTCGCTCGGAATAGCAAATAGCAGATAGCAGATAGCAAATGTTGTCGTGGGACGGCCGCTGGGTCGCCCAGGGCTCCATTTGCTATCCGCTATTTTCTATTGAACGAGCCTGCCGTCAGTTTCTTGCGTTCATGCATCGACTCCACCACCCGAAGTTCGGTGAGATTTGGATGACCGATCTCCTTAGCTGCTACGTGGCCAAGAGCATTTGTCAATACGGCACGAATACGCGCAGTACGAGAGCTGCGGAGGGCGTTGCATTCGACGTGCCGCGCTGTGAGCCTATCCTCGACCTGGGACTTGGAGCAGCGAATTTAGTATGCCACAACTGCGACGCCTGGTCCAGGCGGCTGGAACGCCTCGACGAAATAACATTTGCATTATATAACAATATAGTTATATAATAAGACATGGACACCTTCGGGGCGATTGCCGAGCCTACGCGTCGGGCGGTTCTTGATTTGCTCCTCCAAAGAGAACGCTCTGCCGGGGATTTAGTCGCAGCTTTCCCGCAGCTGACTCAACCGGCCGTTTCCCGGCACCTGCGGGTCTTGCGAGAAGCAGGTTTGGTCAGTGTTCGTGCCGAAGCGCAACAACGAATCTACGCGCTAGAGCCAGCTCGCCTGGGCGTCGTGTATGAATGGTTAAATCGCTATCGTGCTTATTGGGCGGCGCATCTCACCAGCCTAGAGCAACACCTCGAAAAGCGTTCACCACGTAAACGTAAGAAGACTGGAGAACCATGAGCAACCTAATCCCTAACGGCTTTATTGATGTAGAGGGCGGATTGGCCACATTGACATTCAAACGTCGTTTAGCTTACCCGATTGAGGAAGTCTGGGCAGCGATTACCGATCCCGAACAGCGTCGCGATTGGTTTGGCGCCACCGCGATCGATGGCCGGCCAGGTGGCACTATCGAAATGGTCGCCGAAGGTCCACCGGTTTCGCGTCAACAGCGGACCATTACCGGCCGCATTTTGGTGTGGGATCCACCGCATGTCTTCGAGCATGAGTGGAACCAGCCATTGGTCGAAAAAGGTGTAGTGCGCTACGAACTTGCCGCGGAAGCGGAAGCCACCATCCTGACCTTTACGCATCGCGGACTCAGCGTTCCGAACGCCCAAGGATACATTTCCGGGACCCACGCCTTTCTCGATCGGCTGGCCGCCCATCTTGACGGAATTGACTTGCCTAACTGGCAACAACGGTACGCGGAAGTCCAACAGGAATACTATGCCCCTACAGGGCGATCACAAATGACAGATGACAAATGACAAATCAGGCCGGCGTATGCGCAAACTGAAATTCCAAGTAGCGCCAATTTTAGGGTCGCTGATTACTAATTCCTAGTGCTAGCGGCTGCTCGCACTTTTGTCATCTGTCATTTGTCATTTGTCATTTGTCATTTCATTCTATGCCTACTCTTCTTCATATCGATGCTAGTCCTCGAAGTGATCGTTCTGTTTCTCGCCAGTTGACGCGAGAGTTTGTCTTGGCCTGGAAAGAGGCTAACCCAGACGGGCAAATCATTTATCGAGACCTTGGCCACAATCCTGTTCCGCTGGTGACGGAAACATTTATCGCTGCAGTTTACACGCCGCCAAAGGCGCGATCAGCAGACTTGCGAGCGGCCATCACCACCTCGGACCAACTGATATCGGAATTGCAAACGGCGACCGATTATGTCTTTGGGGTGCCGATGTACAACTTTTCGGTAGCCGCTGCTTTTAAGGCATATATCGACCAGATCGTCATCCCGGGCCGGACATATGCCTACACCGCTGATGGTTCAGGTTCTCGTACGGGTCTGCTAAAAGGGAAGAAAGCAACCGTGATCATGAGCAGAGGTTGGTTGTACCGGAACGGTTCACCGCTCTCGAGTTGCAACCTTCAAGAGCCATGGATCCGAATGATCCTAGGTTTTGTGGGAGTGACTGACATCGAGTTTGTGGTTGCGGAAGGGACGGCCCCTCTTGATCGCGGCGAGGTGGGGCGGGACGAATACCTGCGGCCAATTCTGGAGCAGGTGCGGCTTAAGGCCGGGCTCGGTCTGGCTTAGCAGGTTGCAGGACAATGGCTCCGTAGGAGTCAGATCTTTATAGCTCGAGCCGCAAAAAAAACGAGACCAGCCCCGCTAGGAGCGACATCTAATCGAGAATCCAGTCTATGGCGCTCCTAGCGGAGCTAATCGCTTTAACGTTATCGTTACTATAAAGATTTCGCTCCTACGGAGCTGGTAATGCACCGGCTGAATCAGATTGGGAGCCGAATCAATTTTATCAACAGTCTGCCAAAAGTGCGGCCCTAAATACTCACTCGAACGGCTGATCGACTAGGGTCGACATCGCGCTAGTAAAATCGGAATAGGTGCTGTCAGCGTCATGGCTGCCGTCCCAAAGCGGTCCAGCCAAATTTTAGAAGAGGCAGGCCTTCCGACGCGAACAGAGTGAGCTTGGCCGGGAGCTCTGGAGAACGCAGATCCGTTTCGGTTAGTCGCCGTGAAACCACGAACGATTTGTATTTAAGATAGTGGGCGCACTCGGCGTCCGCGAACGATTCGAAGCCTCGAGGCACCCGTTTGAGTACCTCGCTTCCTCCTAACACCAGTCCCGCCCGGTCGAGCCGGCTGATCACCGATTTGAACTCTTTCCAACGGTCAGCAATCGCCTCTCGGATGCGAGTCAAGCCGAGCTGATCCGGTTGATAGAATCCGATCGCGATGAATGACGCCTTCGGCTCCACATGAACGTAAAGAACTCCCGAACCCGGTTTCCCTCCGGTGTTGAACACTGCTCCCAGGTTTGTTTTGTACGGACTTTTGTCCGCGCTGAAACGGGTGTCCCGGTAGATGCGGAAAATCGCTTTCTTCGGTTCGGTCGAAAGGGGGATTTTCTTCTTAGCCAGGGCAGCGGAGGTAGACAACACCAGTCGGCGCAACTCTCCTTCGACAGTTTCTTTGTAGAAGGCTTTGCGCTCGTTAAACCATTCGCGCCGGTTATTCTGCGCGAGCTCCAGCAGGAAGCGCAGGGTTTCAGCCGAGAAACCAGTAAATTTCGCGGGGCTTGTTGGCATGAACTTTCGTCTCGAGAATAAGAACAGGTGTTACAGATGGTGAGCAATCCAAAAAATGACCTGCCGCGTTTCCTATGAAGATTTTTAACCTCGAACTATTCAAAGTGCCGCCACGCTGGTTGTTCCTTAAGATCACTTCTGATGGCTGACCTCAATGACTACCTGATCGATCCTTTGGTATTTAAGTATACCGATGGATATGTGGCGATTCCGGAAGGACCAGGACTCGGGATTGAGATCAATGAGGAAGCAGTTCGTCAAGCAGCCGAGAAAGGGTACGATTGGAAAAATCCAGTCTGGCGCAACCAGGATGGCTCGGTGGCGGAATGGTGGCTGGTTAGGAAAGTAGTTTGGCGCGCTTCAGCATCGCGAAGGCTTTAGGTACCTGATTCCAGAAATCCGTCGGGTGCAAGCTGGTACCACGCTGAAAGTGTAGCATGCCGTAGTCTTCCGCTATAAGATGAAGATAACCTCCAGACCGTGTGACGCGTACTAATTCACCTATCACTTTTTCTGGATGCGGAATCGAATGAATAACGTGCCGGCAGACAGTTAGATCAAAGCTTCGATCGGGTGTCTTTAGTTCGCTAAAGCTCTTTGAATTTGGTCTTCCATCTGGATCAAAAGCGTTCCGCCTGTTATCCTGTTGGCAGTCGTGCTGACTTTGAATCGGCTGGTCTATATGAGCAAAGCTTCATGTCGATACGTCGCCTTTCTACGTGCTGTTAACGGGGGACAGATTAATACAATTCTTAAGGACGATCTGCGATCCCTGTTTACCGAGTCTGGGGCGGGTTGGGCGGAGACCTATATTGGCAGTGGGAATGTTGTATTTGAGTGCTTATCCGGAAAGCTCGTGGGAATCCTTGAGAGAGCGCATGATCGTTTGCGTCGACGGCATAAGATTGAGCAGCCTATCATTGTGCGAACAATGGCAGAGCTGGCGGTTTTATGCGAAGCCGGCATCCCTCCAATCGAGAGACCCGATTACATCGGAGTGGTAGCGACGTTTCTTTCAACTCAGGCAAGGACGGTTCCAGTGCTGCCGTTGAGTTCGCACCGGGGAGATATTTGCGTGTTTGAACTACGGAACGATGTTGTTCTATCGCAGCGGTTCAAGGTTCACGGCAACGCCGGAGATGCTAACGCTTTAACGGAGCGGCTGTTCGGCGTTCCCAGCACCAGTCGGAGTTGGAATACCGTGCAGGGATTAGTAAGGAAATTCAGCGTTTCGCCCACAACAAAAGGTAACGGCTGACAAATAGAATAGGACCTTTCGCGAAGTCCGTTTCCAGATGTCTTAGACCGCGCTCGTAAGCGTCTTCTGACAACAATCTCAACGCAGAAAAAGCTTTGGCCGCCAGCAGACGGCGTGAACGTGTCGCAATTTCGCGTAGTCTGATGCGATTTGTTGATCGTACGTCATCGGCGGCCTTTCCCTTCTGACCGCAATCTTTCGCCCTACCGAGTGTACAAGAGGCCACGAGTTAGCAATTACTCTCATCGCCTACATCGGCGTTCAGCCAATAGACTTCGGCGGCAGGCAACTCGAGACCGATCAGGAGCTAGGTCTGACATCAGTGGAATCATTGTTAATCGGTTAACGTCGGCCGGACAGGTTTGACGAGCAAAAGTCAAGGCAGAAAATACAGGGGCAAAATTTCGCATATATTCAAACAATCATAATTTCAATAAATTAGTCCGAGCTGACCATCAGAACTCGAAACTATATCAAACTAGTGGGTCAATCTAAGGGTCTTTTATCTGATATAAGATTCATATATTCAACGATTTACGCTTATCAACTAGATCGGGTTGTTGGCCCGTAAATCTTGCAAAACGCATGGAATTATTTAACTAATTAGTCTACAAAGCCCAACTAAAGTTGAGCGACTATAAAAAATATGTCTTCTAAAATAGTTAGGCGCTTTGTTAGGATCCGGCTCCTATGAACTTGCCCTCTCTTACTCGGGCGGCACTCGCCACGGGGTTCTTAACATTCTTACTAGCGCTACCATCGCTAGCAGTTACACCCCCGGATCTTACGATCGGTACCACCGGTTTTAAAACTGGTGCAGTAACATCTGGGGCCTCGGCTCAGTTAAACGGACATGTTTATTTTGCAGGTGGCCATCCGAATGGCACTTCGGCTGTAACCAATGAAGTGACAGATTTAAATCTGCAGACCGGGACAGTAAGCAAACTGCCTCCAATGCTAACAGCGCGTGCAGGCCTCGGCTTGGTGGGATTCCTTTATACTCAAAATGGTGTTCAAGATGTCCTGGTTGCGATTGGTGGTGAGGACGCCAATGGAACCCCGCTGGGCGCGGTTGAGATGTACAGTTTCAAGACGGGAAGCTGGACTTCTCTCCCGTCGATGCCGACTCCACGTAGCTATTTAGCCGTGGTCGGCGGAACCGATGGCAGCATCTACGCAATTGGCGGAGTCGACGCGAGCGGTCATTCGGTTGCTACGATGGAAAAGTTCAATCAGACCAGCTGGGTGCCCGCTCCGGATTTAACTGTACCTCGCTCCCATTTCGGAGTGGTATTCGCACTTCCGGACACTATCTACGCGGCCGGTGGTATCGACCAGGATGGGGTTATGCTGAGTTCGAGTGAAGTGTACTCGTTGACCACCGCCAGCTCCTGGTTTCCCTGGTTGCCCATGAGTGCGCCTAGGGCGGATTTCGGAATTGCTACGGCGGGAGATGGGTTCCTACATATCTTTGGGGGTCGTTCTACAACAAGCGTTCTGAAATCGGTGGAGGGATACAATTTTGGTACCGGCAAATGGACGGCCGAACCGGAGACGCTCTCAGGGAAGGAGCAGTTTCTTGCCGGGATCGAGGGACTGGATGGCAACGTTTACTTACTCGGCGGGGAGAAAGCCAATAAAACGTTCCCGTTGAAAGCAGCCGTAGCGGTGCCACCATCAGCGGCGAGTCATTCTGTCGTCTTCTTTATGCACGGATATGATATTCCGTACATCAACGGCAATCCTGAGATGAGTGAACAAATACCTTTGAACGGTACCATTCTGCAGCTGGGCCTCTTACAAACTACTAATTGGACTGCCTTCCCGGCCATCAACGGTACCATCAACGGCACCGTGACCGTCAACGTACCAACTACGCTTGGGTTGGGAGTCTTCTCTTCTTTTACGTTGTATGCCAGCGACTTGGATGGATCAAACCAAGTGCAGCTTGGTACGATCAGTGGTTTGCTTGGGCTTGGACTCGGTGGGACGGTTACTATTCCGCTTAATACCAGTCCGCTCGTCCTGAAGAACAAAATTTTGACGCTATCGGCGAGCGTGCTCGTAGGATTGAACCTGAACCTCAGTGGCGAGCCCATGTACCTGACGATCAATGGATTGACCGGTACACCGACCAATCAATGATCTGATCCGCCGCCCCGCCGCGTCTCACTCTCTGGTAAGGGCGGTAGAGATTTGTGATGGAAACCCCAGGCCCTCATTCTGGTCTGGGGTTTTCTTTTTGTTGAATTATGGACTGTCCGCTGACGTTATTTTAAGGCCGCCTCTCGGAGATATTGGGTCCGTTTCCGTCCTCCCGGCAACCGGGTCCCCCATTCAACGTCTTTTTGAACATTACCTTGCGTTTTTCTCGATCTGCCCGAGTTTAGCGCTCCGATAGGTCTAGTTTATTGCCCGGTGGATCGTCAGGTGGGGTTCCCTCAGTGGTGATTTGAAACCCGATGTTCGGGAACGGCTGTTTGACTTGGATACATCGTAACACTGAAGATATGAAATTATTTGTTGGAAACCTTTCCTTTGCGACGGTTGAGGACGATCTCCGCGATTTGTTTTCTCAATACGGCACCGTGACCGACGTTTTTGTGGCGACGGACCGTGTTAGTGGCCGCTCACGGGGGTTCGGCTTTGTGACCATGGGCAATGAAGCCGAAGGCCAAGCTGCGATTAACGCATTGGAGGGGCACTCGCTCGATAATCGTAATTTGACCGTGAACGAAGCGCGCCCGAAAGAAGAAGGTCGGCCAAGATCGTTCGGCGGAAATAAGCGACCGTTCAGCGACCGCCGGCGTTAAGCCCGAGCGTATAAAACCGGCGCCGAAGTTTTTTAATTTGTGGACCTACCGGCGCGATTTTAGAACCAGGCGTCTCGGTTGGAAGGCCTGGTAAACGGCAAGGGAGCCGATCAGTTTGCAGGCGAGGTACTAACCTCGCCTGTTCTGCCAAAACGAAATTAGGTGTTTTAGTCTCAAGTACAATCTATTGCGCGATCACAACCCGAAATATGCCGACCGAAGACTCCATAGTCACCGAAGGAAAAATTGTCACGGTTCTGCCAGGAACGATGTTCCGCGTTGAACTCTCCAACCAGCACCTGGTTCTGGCCCATATCTCAGGAAAAATGCGAAAAAAGTTCATCCGACTTACGGTCGGCGATCGGGTGAAACTAGAAATGTCGCCGTACGATCTTGGTAAAGCGCGCATTGTTTACCGGTTAGGGTAATCCTCACGTTTATGCGTCTGGCTCCCATGGGAGAGAGATTTGGCCAGACCAGCTATTCCCAAGTCTGACTTCCTCCTAAAGTCGATTTTCTCTTCAGCATGGACGATCAACCTTCAAGAGGACTGCGGTAGTCTAAGCCAGTGTTTCATTGGACCGACATATTAGGCCTCGCATACCTCGGCTTTGAGCTTTTCGTTCTTGCTACCCGCCGAGGGAAGGTAAAGGCCAAGGCCAAGTCGGTTGACCGCGGGACTATCCGCGCTGCTTGGGCTCTGATCCTCGGCAGTTGTATAGTTGGTTTTTTTCTGTCTCGCCACATCACCGTTCTCAATTGGCCGCCGCATTCGGCGGTTATTATCGGAGTGGCGGTTTTACTCTTGGTCGGTGGTGTCGCTCTGCGTGTCTGGGCCATCCGGCGCCTAGGGATATTCTTCACGGTTGCTGTCGGTATCCAACACGGACACCGAGTAATTCAGGATGGTCCCTATCGATTTGTGCGCCATCCCTCGTATACCGGATCGCTAATCGCTTTGACCGGGGTTGGGTTTCTGACTTTCAATTGGCTTGGTCTGATCCTTATTGTTAGCTGCACGCTGCTGGCCTATGCCTTGCGAATTTCGGTCGAAGAAAAGGCGTTGCTGGCGGAGTTTGGTTCCGAGTATCAAGAATATGCTGCTCGGACTAAGCGGTTGATTCCAGCGGTGTATTGAATTGCGGCCGGGATGAGCTCCTGCTCATCGGCCTTTGGTTGGCAATACTCAATCTCCGGATTGAGCAGGAGCTCATCCCGACCGACTGAGTTGTTTCGTGATGATCATCACCTTACTCACCGACTTCGGCTTAGATGACTACTATGTCGCGGCGATGAAGGGAGTGATTCTTTCGCGTTGCAGCCAAGCTCGTTTGATCGACATCAGTCACGGGATCGAGGCACAAAATGTTCTTTCTGCGGCGTACGTGCAGCTGGGCGCCTATCAGCTGTTTCCTGCAGGCACGATTCACTTGGCAGTGGTTGACCCCGGTGTCGGATCAAGCCGGCGCGGCATCATCTTGCGGACTGATCGTTATGATTTTGTAGGCCCAGACAACGGGTTGTTCTCATTAGTCACACCAGAACCGGTTGAAGCTTTTGAGATTCAACGGTCCGCTTTCCTGCCGAGGTCGATCAGTAACACCTTTCATGGGCGGGATATTTTCGCACCAGTGGCCGCGGCTCTGGCGGCTGGTATCAAGCCTGAGGAGCTCGGCACGCCGATTCGCGATCCGAAACGATTGGCGCCGCTGATTGAAACCATTGGCCCAAGAATTAAATCCCGGATTATCCATATCGATCGATTTGGTAATGGAGTGACTGGCATTGAACGACGCCATCTTAGTTCGGATCTGGTGGCTGGATCGTTCGCGGTTCGGATCGGCGATGCCGTTGTTCATCAGTACAAGCGTTTCTATACGGAAGCGCCAGTCATCGCCGACGAACCTTTTGTGATCTGGGGCAGCCTTGATTTCCTGGAGTTATCGGTCACGAACGGTTCCGCGGCGGCGTTGCTGGGTTTGTATAGCGGTCAAGAGCTCACACTTGAGCCCCGGTAAAACTGCACCACAGGTGCTTCAAATGTCGCCGGGTCACGCGTTGTTGGCTCCCGGACAAGCTTTACAGAGAACCGTCGAGCATTCTAGACTGACTGCCATACGGTTTGATGGTTTCGCTGTAAATGAATGCGCTACGTTACAGCCTTAAGCAATTGCTGACGGCGCATCGCGACCGAAAATTCGTCGTTCCCAACTACCAATGCGAGTACGAATGGGAGACACCTAGTGAAGGAAAAGGAGAGGTAGGCAAGTCTGGGACGACATCTGGCACACTTGGTGGAAAGCCGGCCGCAAACATTTTCTTGGCGTCATTTTGGTGGATGAACGCGGCGACGACTCGGAGCTGGTAGATGGCCAGCAGCGTGTCGCCACCATGTTTTTGCTGATCTTGGCGCTACGAGATCTATTGAAGAGCCGGTCTCTGTCCGTGTTCAATCCGGAGCGTCGGTTGAAGTGTGCAACCGACTCCGCCTTGCGACTGGTGCTGCAAGATGCAATCGCCGCTTCGCCCAGTCGCCCATTCGCCGGTGCGCTTGTCCTCCTAGCTCCTAGATTCCAGCTCCTGACTCCTCTCCTGCCGCTCCTGCTCTTTTTCCCGTTTTCTTCCGATAGTATCGCTTCGCTTTGGCTTTGCTGCCACAATCGTCCATGTCACACCAGCGCCGGCTATGGTTCTTCGTCAGGTCAAGAAACAACCAGCCGCACTCCTCACCGGCACACTGCCTGACTTTGCTCAGCGAGTCGCTGGACCCGAGCAACTCGGCCGCAGACCAGGCAACGGGGCCTAGTAACCGTGCTTCATCCAAGGCGCAGCCGGTCCGGAAACAGACCAATCGCTCGCGCTCTGCGCCGATCTGTAAGGTGATCGGTGTGCGAGCTAGTAGACCATTAATCACGTCCAAATCGCATTTTGATGGTTGCTGCCCCTGGCTGACGTCACAAAAGGCGCGGTAGAGCGCTTCCCTGAAGTCTACGGCCACATGGAGGAGCCGCTGGCCTTGTGCGGGGACCATCGTGCCCTGGCGCAGCATTTCAATGCTCGCAGATTCGTCCAGGATGCCCGCTTGGCGGCACCAGGTTATCAGGTCGTTGAATGAACCGAGTTTCTCCCCTGGGTGTATGGCCCGGTGATTCGAAACGGTATTCGTAAAGTCGAGACAGAGAGCGCCGGCGATCCAACCGAAAGTCGGCTCAAGCTTTTCCATGTTACCAGCAAACTAGCACTTGCATGGTAATAAACAATGGGATACTTTCCACTATCAAAAAGCCAATTAGAAGGTAATATGATGAAGAGAGTACAATTTTCGAAGGGCACCGATCCAGGTGTTACTGAAGTCTTGTCTCCTCTTAGTGGCCAGGTTCCGCTGGTTCATCGCCTCCCAAGCGCCGCCTATCCGAACTCAATCGTTCTATTCCCGGGGAATGGGCCTCCGTTGATGAGGGTGCCGCAGTTAGGGTACTCCTTAGAAACGCTGGCGTTTGCCGTCTGTGGCGCCGCGTCTTTTGCGCTGATGCTAATGACCGTTTTAGGGGTGAATTGATCAGAGCGATACTTGGTGGAATTTCACCATGAAAATATCTTATAGATAGTACTGTTTCCCTGGAGCATCCAATGAATAGAAACCCATTTAGTCATATCGATCTGCGCGTGCGCAGCTTGGCCAATGTGACTGACTTCTACCGAGCTCTACTGCCTGAGCTAGGTTTTACGGTGTGGTGGGGTGAAGAAGATCGGGAATGGCGCGGCGCGTCGACCGCCGAATCGTTTCCCGGCAAGGCCTTCTTTGGATTTACAGAAGATCCGGGGCACAAGCCCAATGCGACTTGTATCGCGTTTTGGGTCAACACACGTGAAGAAGTCGATAGAATCGGTGAAATAGTTAAAAGAGCGGGGGGACGTAATATCGAGGGTCCAGCGCATTGTCCCGAGTACAGCGAGGAGTACTACGCGGTCTTTTTTGAGGATCCGGATGGCAATCGGCTTGAGGTCGTCCATCGGACGAAGTGATCCTCTTCATCCGTCGGGCCCAGAGCGTCTTGGGAGTCGGGCGAGAGCCGGAGCCGAAAAATACACGCGCTTTTCTCGGCCGGGCAGGCTAAAGATTGGCATAGCGCCCCGTGAAAAAGATCCCCAAAGTTGCGTTGCTGCTTACCCTGTTTCTGACCTCGTGTACTGAGTTGTCGTTCCTATGGCCTCCAACGCCGGCACAATACGGCACCAACGATTACGCGCTGGGCGAAGCACAACCGTATCCCCATGAAGTGAAACTGGCGAAGCAACGGCTAGCCAATTTTATTCGTCGAGCTGATCCGAAGCAGAGACAGCTGCTTGATCAGAATCCCTATGTGGCCGTACAGGCCAGCGAAATCCTGGCCGGAGAAGACTGGCCATTGATGCGGGAATTGAGCTCAGGACGAGTCCGAACGATGCAGTATGTCCAGGACTTCCGAAATATCCCGAATTACCCGGTGAAGTTCCTGCTGCTTTTCGATCATCGGACCCAACATCTCGTTCGATCTGATGGTGTACTAGTTATGGATCCACCTCGGAGGGGCTCGCTGGGCGATTTTGCCGGGGTTAGAGCGATTTACGCTGGAACCGGATGGTGGTAAACGGGTTCGCAGTTCACAGTTCTCCGTTCACCGTCGGAAAACAACATAGGTCCGATGAGTCCCATAGGTCCCATTCACGCCACCTCGCAATCGCTATTACAGTGCACAAAGTAGGCCACTCTCTTCACCGTTCCCGATTACCGCGAATCGAGAACGGTGAACCGTGAACCGTCTAGACTGTCGCTGGCTCCAAGTTCTCGGACTGGACTTTAGCGGGTTCTCTGGACTGCTGACGGAATCGATTAACTGCGTTCAAGTACGCGCGGGCGCTTGCATCGATAACATCGGTGCTCGCTCCTTTTCCGGTGACCAGACGGCCTGCTCCAAAATCACATTTGACCGTTACCTCTCCAAGAGCGTCTTTCCCGCCGGACATCGACTCAACCAGATATTCTACCAAATGACCGCTCTGGTGAAGGATCCGGTCGATGGCTTTCATGGCGGCATCGACTGCGCCGTTTCCGGGAGCAGAATCTTGCAGCAATTCGTCGCCTTTTCGCACGCGGACGGTAGCGGTTGGCACAGTGCTTGTACCGGAGGTGATGTGCAGATACTCGAGCTGCCAGGTCTCACCCGATGACCCGAACGACTCGTCGATCAACGCAGCTAAATCCTCGTCGTAAACAAATTTCTTTTTGTCGCCGATGTCTTTGAAACGAACAAAGAGACGATTGATCTCCTCATCGCTTAGGCGATACCCCAGGTGTTCGAGGCGCTTTACCATGGCGTGTCGGCCACTGTGCTTAGTCAGCGGAAGCTCAGACTCGCCCCAACCGATATCTACCGGGTTCATGATTTCGTAGGTCTCACGATGTTTCAGGATCCCGTCCTGATGGATACCCGCTCCATGAGCGAAAGCGTTCTCGCCTACGATCGCCTTACTCCTGGCTATGGTGAGCCCACACATGCGGCTGACCAATCGAGAGGTCTTTACAATCTCCTGATAGTTCAAATCCGTATGATAACCGCCGTAAAAGTCTTTTCTGGTCTTCAGCGCCATCACGACTTCTTCCAGAGCAACGTTGCCGGCGCGCTCGCCGATACCATTGATGGTCCCTTCGACTTGCCGAGCACCAGCCCGAATCGCTGCGAGCGAATTTGCGACTGACAGACCCAGGTCATCGTGACAATGCACACTGATAATCGCGTCGTCGATATTCCTGACGTTGTCTTTCAAATACTGGATCAATGCCGCAAATTGCTCCGGGACGGCATAACCCACGGTATCGGGAATATTAACTGTGGTAGCGCCTGCTTCGATCGCAGCTTGAATTACTTTGGCCAGAAACTCCGGCTCGGTTCGAGAAGCATCCTCGGGAGAAAACTCGACGTCT
>JAFAHI010000228.1 GCA_019237325.1 Verrucomicrobiota bacterium
CGGAGGACGCCGCTCTTCGGACACCCTTGCAGGTCGTTCGGGAGCCTCGCCCTACCAAAGTTGCTACTTATTCACCCTCTCATGCCGGTCTTCCTGTCGCCATATGTCCGGCATGGTGGTGATGTTCTTCTTGATCACGTACCAGACGGCGGAGGCGACAATCAGCGACATCAATTTGGCGCGCCAATTTTCGACGAAAAAACGCTTAACCGTGGATTTCATGGCCATCACTCAGACAGTCTCCGACTGGACTTCGCCATTGGCTTGATCGCCTTTGAGAAGTAGCTCGGAGAGCCTCTTTTCGAATTGATCCTGTTTGAACCCACGCTCGATCTTTCCTCGGTGGCAAATAGAAAGGTGACCTGTCTCCTCGGACACCACAATGGCGATCGCGTCAGACTCCTCCGTGATACCCAGCCCCGCTCGGTGTCTTAACCCGAGAGCTCGGTCCAGATCTTCCCGTTGGCTTACCGGGAAAATGCAAGCAGCTGCAAGCAAACGGTCATCCCGGATAATGACACCTCCATCGTGCAGTGGCGTTTTAGGGAAAAAGATCGTGAGCAGCAACTCCTGAGAGACTTCGCAATCCAGGTTCACACCGCTCTCAGCGAAATTTCGAATAGCGGTGTCTCGCTCAATTGCAATCAATGCTCCGATCTGCTTACTCGCGAGCTCAAAAACAGAATCCGCCAAAACGTCGATCGTCTCTTTCTTTTGGGTGGTTGAGGAAAAGAGCCTGCTGCTACCGAGCTCCGCCAACGCTCGCCGCAGTTCGGGTTGAAAGATGACGACCAAGCCAAAGGCTACAAAGGCGGTCAAACTCCGGAGCAGCCAGCTAAGTACCGTCAAATTAAGAAGTTGCGAGATGAGGGTCAGGAAAATGAACAGGACGGCCAGTCCGGTGAACACCTTCGCGCCGCGAGTCCCGCGAAAATAGAGGTAACCGTAGTAGATGGCGATAGCGAGGAGTAGGATTTCGATCGCCGCGTTCCAGTTTTCCCCTACGAATTGAAAAACCGAATCTAACATCGTTCGAGGATTGCCTCTGTCATTCGCAAAGCCTCTAGGTTCGGCCTTACATCATGGACACGCAACAGGTGAGCACCTTTTTCCCGTAGAAGGCAAGTTAAAGCCACGGTTGGCCAGATCCTTTTGGCGGCCGGTAAACCGGCGTCTCCAGCCAGCTGCGCTAAACTGGATTTTCTCGATACACCGATTAGCAATGGTTGGCCTAAAGCCCTGAAAGCTTCCAAATTACGCATCAGTTTGATATTGTCCGCAAAGCGCTTGCCGAAGCCAAACCCCGGGTCGATGGCGATACTTTCGCGGTCTACCCCGCGGTCGACGAGCCAGTCGCGGCGCTCTTTTAAAAATTCCATGACCTCGGACACTACATCCTGGTACGAGGGGGCCACTTGCATCGTTTTGGGCGTGCCTTGCATATGCATCAAAACAACCCCGGCTCCGCTTTCCAGGACCACCTCGATCATACTCGGGTCACCGCGCAGAGCCGTGATATCATTGATGATATCCGCACCCGCCTGGATCGCTTTCTGGGCTGTCATCGCCTTATAGGTGTCCACAGAGATGAGCACGGAGGGGAATTCCGAGCGGATTTTTTCTATCACCGGAATGATTCGGCGAAGTTCTTCCTTCAGAGAAACAGGATTGGCGCCCGGTCTGGTCGACTCACCCCCGACATCGATGATCTCGGCGCCTTCTGCAACCAACTCGCGGGCATGGGAAACCGCTGCGTCCAAGCTAAAGAACTGCCCCCCATCAGAAAAAGAATCCGGGGTCACATTCAGGATTCCCATGATTTTAGCCGAACGGCTGAGATCGAGAGTCCGGCTGCGAGTTTTCCAAATCATGGGCTTTTTAAAAGCTCCGTAGGAGCAACATCTTTATAGTTAGGTAATTACAATGTGGGTTCAGCTCTGTAGGAGCGAAATCAAAGCGGCGTCCGCAGCATCTGCGTGTTTCGGAGGCTGAAGATCTCTTGCCAATTACACCCTTCAAGATGCCGCTCCTACGGAGCTCATCCACTGGCAGGCCAATAGCTATAGAGATTTCGCTCCTACGGAGCTACAAGCAAAACAAAAAGGCCGGCGTATCCGCCGGCCCTTTTCGAATCTTACTGGCTTGTCGCTACGAGGCAGTTGCTGGTTCACCCTGTTCCGGTTGGACCGCGCGGAAGACTAGTTTGTCGATTTCCGCATGCACTTCGACGGTTTCGCCAGGCTTGATGTTACCGCGCAACAATTCCTCAGCGAGCGGATCCTCCAAGAATCGCTCCACCGCGCGACGCATCGGCCGCGCACCGTAGATGGGATCATATCCTTTCTCGATGAGAAGCTCGACCGCAGTCGGATCCAGGTGAATGTGAATCGCCTTATTTCGGACCCGTTCGACAACTTTCGCAACCTCGAGGTCGACAATTCGAACCAGATCCTGGCGCTCCAGCGTGTGGAAAACGATGATGTCATCCAACCGGTTTAGGAACTCCGGTTTAAAGACCTTCTTCGATTCTTCCAGGATAACTTGCTTCATCGTGTCGTAGGACTCGTGCCCGGTCTGAGCGCCGAAGCCGAGGGACGTTTGCCGCTTAATCAGCTCCGCTCCTACGTTCGAGGTCATAATGATGATCGTGTTCCGGAAGTCGATCTTGCGACCTAGGCTATCCGTTATCTTGCCCTCTTCTAAAATTTGCAGAAGCAGATGCATTACATCCGGATGGGCTTTCTCAATTTCGTCAAACAAGACCACCGAGTATGGACGCCGCCGTACGGCTTCCGAAAGCTGGCCACCTTCTTCGTAACCAACATAGCCCGGAGGCGAACCAATCAGCCGGGAGGCGGTGAACTTCTCCATGTACTCGGACATGTCGATCTGGATCAGCGCATCCGCATCGCCGAACATGAACTCAGCCAGGCTGCGAGCGAGGAACGTCTTTCCGACCCCGGTCGGCCCGAGGAAGATAAAGGAACCAATAGGGCGCCGCGGATCCTTCAAATCCGCACGAGAGCGCCGAAGCGCCTTGCTGATGGTGCTCACAGCCTCGTCTTGGCCAACCACTTGTGACTTCAGTTCCTCCTCCATGCGGAGAAGCTTCTGAGTTTCCTGCTCTTCCATGCGATGCAACGGAACACCGGTCCATTTGGACACGATGTGCATAATGTCATCACCGGTCACCAGGACAGATTGCTCTTCTCGCTGTTCGCGCCAATCAGCTAAAATTTTCTCTAGTTTGTCCTTCGCCTGCTTCTCCGAGTCCCTCAGAGCAGCAGCCTTTTCGAAATCTTGAGCCTTAATCGCTGCCTCTTTGTCCGCTCGAATGGCATCGATCTCTTTCTCTATCTCTTTGACGTCCGGCGGCCTGGTCATGGCGTTGATCCGCGCACGCGCACCGGCTTCATCCATCACGTCGATCGCCTTATCGGGCAAGAACCGGCCGGTAAGGTAGCGATCCGAAAGCTTGACCGCCGCGTCTAACGCTTCGTCCGTCAGCTTGGCTTTGTGGTGGGCCTCGTATTTAGGACGCAGTCCTCTCAATATTTGGATGGCTTCATCAACCGATGGAGCTTCCACCTTGACCGTTTGGAAGCGTCGCTCAAGAGCGGCATCCTTTTCGATATACTTCCGGTACTCGTTCAGGGTCGTGGCGCCCACACATTGAAGCTCACCGCGGCTTAACGCCGGTTTGATAATGTTTGACGCGTCCATGGCGCCCTCGGCGGAGCCGGCTCCAACGATGGTGTGCAGCTCGTCGATGAAGAGAATCACGTTCTTAGAACGGCGGATCTCGTCCATCACCGCTTTGATGCGTTCCTCAAATTGGCCACGGTATTTTGTCCCGGCCACCATCAGAGCCAAATCGAGTGTAATCACTCGCTTGTCTCTTAAGAGTTCCGGCACGTTGCCAGCGGCGATTTCTTGAGCAAGCCCTTCAACGATAGCCGTTTTTCCCACACCTGCCTCGCCTAGAAGGACCGGGTTATTCTTGGTCCGTCGGCAGAGGATCTGGATGACACGCTCAATCTCGTTCTTTCGACCGATTACCGGGTCGAGTTCAGCTTTTTTCGCCAGCTCGGTTAAATCGCGTCCAAACGCACGGAGAGCTGGCGTCTTAACATCTTTCTTATTGCCTTCCTGCGGGGGCTCCGCCTCGCTTTCCGGTGGTGTAAAGTTTGGGTCCAATTCT
>JAFAHI010000199.1 GCA_019237325.1 Verrucomicrobiota bacterium
CTTCACTGATCCCTCACTAAGGGGCTCTTCCGGTTGGGGTCGCCCGGTGACTGAAACAGTCACGCCGGTAAATATGGGGAATTGACCCCATTGCGACAACGGGGAGGTGCGAGGGGTATCCCCTCGCCCTTACCCTCTGAAATCTTTGTAGCTACGGCAATCATAAACCCGAACAGCTCCGTTCGGAGTGACATCGAAGAGCGCCTCCTTTGGGCTAGCCAACGTAGCCAGTTAAAATGTCGCTCCTACGGAGCCGTTTTTTTCAACAGCCCGCCAAGGCGAATTCCTAGGAGATATTGAAGTGGCACGGAGACACAAGTGCATCCGGCTATTTGTTTGAAACATATTTCCAATTAGTTGTACTATTCCGGTCGTGGATAACCACGTGCCCGGTTTAACCATTCACGAACTGCCTTCCGAGCAGCGACCGCGAGAGAAGCTTTTAAATCGCGGCCCAGCTTCTCTAACCGATGCGGAACTGATCGCCATCCTTCTTCGTACCGGCACCAAAGGGGTAAACGCTATCGCGCTCGCCGATCGAGTTCTCCAGAAATTCGGCTCGTTTGCGGCCGTGGCCCGTGCATCTGTTCAAGAATTAGCTAAAGTCCACGGAGTCGGATTGACTAAGGCGATTCAACTCGCTGCGTCCTTTGCGCTCGGTGTCCGTTTGGCTCAGGAACGGTTGGCTACGTCAACGGTGGACTCGCCCACGGTCATAGAAGACTTATTGGGACCGGAACTGCGTCTGCTGGACCGTGAATCACTGCGGGTGGTGCTTCTCGACGCCAAGCAACGCTTGCTAACCATTCAAGAAATATCCAGAGGAAGCCTCAATGAAAGTCTGGCACATCCGCGGGAGATCTTTAAGCCGATCATCGCTCATTCAGCCTATTCGTTCATTTTGGTTCATAACCATCCATCAGGCGACCCCAGTCCTAGTGAGGCCGACCTTCGTTTGACCCGGCGTTTAGTGGAGGCGGCCCGGATTTTGCAGGTTAGTTTGCTCGACCATGTAATCATTGGTTTGCCTCTCCCAGGCCGGTGCGGCTATTTCAGCTTTAAGGAGGCGGGAGTGATTGCTTAGCCTTTCAACGCCGCGATCGTCGGGAACGCTTCGCCAGGCAACTAATCGTCCTCGTCGTCGTTCTCGTCCTCGAATCCGCAGCGTTTCCCACGCGCAGAGGTTGTTAAATTCACCGGCTGATATGGAGCAGCCAGACTCGGCCCGCGGATGCGGTTTTGGCGAAACGCAGTGCTCTAAATTCTAAGGCAATTCGCGCCAACGCTACTATCGAGGACGAGGACGACGACGAGTACGAGAACGACGGCCGAGCAGCCTACTTCGTCTTGAACTGCTGCTTAACGTACTCAACAAAGCGCGCTACAACCTCTTCGGCGCCTTTTCTCCAGGCAATTCCGTAGCGCATTTTCTGGACTGGGGGAGACAAAGGAACGAAGCGTACACCTGGTGCAGGTAGCCGGCTGATATGTTCGGCAAAAATGGAGATACCGAAACCCGCAGCCACGTATTGCACACCGGTTCGCGCCCGGTCGACCTCCTGCACGACTTTTGGGACGAAGCCGGCCCGTTCACACATTCGCGCGATCAGCGATCGATAGTTAGGCGAATTCTTCTCTGAAGTAAAAATGAACGGCTCATCTTTCAGCTGAGCTAAAGCAACTTTGGGCAGACGGGCAAAACGATGATCGTTTGGCATTCCGACAAAAGGCCATTCTTCAGAAAAGCATTCCAGCCGAAGCCCAAGCGGCGGTTTCCCGGAGATTGGTCCCACCAACCCCACATCCAATGTCCGAGCGAGCAAAGCCTCCAATTGCTGTGACGGGTGTATTTCCATCAGCGTCACTTCTACTTCCGGGTATTTGGCCCGAAACCGCTTCAGCACCCGCGGCATCCATTCATGACTCTGCGATCCGATAAACCCGACTGCCAGTGTGCCGTATTCTCCGTGGCCGATCCGTCTAGCTTGACGAGACGCGTCCTCGACTGATCGTAGAATCCTTTCCGAAGCTTCAACGAACGCTTCGCCTGCAGCCGTCAGCGTCACTCGGCGCCGGCTCCGCTCCAGCAGGACAACCCCGAGCTCGTTTTCGAGGTCTTGAATCTGGGAACTGACCGCCGACTGAGCCACCCGCAACCGGCTAGCAGCCCGAGTGAAATTTAATTCATCCGCAACTGCTCTGAAGTACCGCAAGTGCCGTAATTCCATGATTCGATTGAGATCTGTTATAGAGATAACTGCTAACAGTATAAGCTATTTCATTTATTACCAGCCGTCGCTTAGTTTCCGGGCGTCATGAGTAGCAATTTATCGGTCCAAAGGCTTCAGAAGGCGGGCCGAGGCTTTGCTGGCACATTGCCGCGGACGCGGCCAGTCCTCGACCGGGGAGCTCTACCACAAAATCGCTCCACCGGAGTAAGTCGTTGGCTGGCACTCGCCGTGATGCTGGTGGGGCCGTTGCTTGGTGTTATCGACTTTTTTATCGCAAACATTGGCATCAACAGCATCCGCACTTCTCTGCAAGCCGGTTTCGGAGAAATCGAATTGGTGGTTGCCGGGTATGGATTGACCTACGCCGTGTGTCTGATTACTGGAGGACGTCTAGGCGATATCTACGGGCGGAAGAAGATCTTTATTGTTGGACTGATCGGATTCACCAGCACCTCCGCTCTTTGCGGATTGGCGCCGAACGCAACTCTCTTGGTTGTCTGGCGTTTGCTGCAGGGCTGCACAGCGGCCATTATGTTTCCGCAAGCCCTCTCGTTCATTCACGTCAACTTTTCGGGTTCCGCGAAGCGCCTTGCCTTCAGTGTCTACGGAGCGGCGCTCGGCTTCGGCTCCATCCTAGGGCAAATTCTTGGCGGGTTTCTTATCCAAGCCAACGTGCTGGGTTTGGGATGGCGACCGATCTTTTTGATCAACGTCCCGATCGGCCTCGCAACAATAGCGGTCGCATGGCTGGTACTTAGAGAATCACATTCCGAAAAGCCTACCCGATTGGATCCGATCGGTACGGTTCTACTTTCATTCGCGCTTTTTCTATTTTCGCTGCCTTTCATGGAAGGGCGAGACGCTGGCTGGCCTGCCTGGGCATGGATCGCTTTGGCGGCCAGCGTCCCTCTGTTCGCCCTATTTCTGCGTTGGGAGAAACGGTTGGCCCGCCGTGGCGTAACCCCGCTGGTTGAACCACGCCTTTTTCAAGACCGCGGTTTTCTCGTTGGCATCGGCATAACCTGTATTTATTTCGCCGGGCACAGCTCGATGTTGCTGGTGTTGTGCCTATTTCTGCAACTCAGCCTCAATCTCAATCCGTTCCAGGCTGGACTCTCTCTGGCGCCGTTCTCCTTCGGATTCCTCTTGGGTTCGACCTTCTCGGGCAAACTGAATGGATACCTGGGCAGGAAGTCTCTGCACGTCGGCACCGCGGTACTGGCGGTAACGCTTGCCGCTTTGGCTCTAGAAGCTTCCAGCATTCACGGACAACAAACCTTCCTTTTTGTGTTCTCGTGCTTCCTCTATGGGATTGGACGAGGACTGGTGACGACTCCGCTCTTTAATACCGTCCTTAGCGGTGTACCAGCACAAGACGCGGGCGCGGCAGCGGGAATCGTATCGACGGCTCAGCAGGTTGCCAATTCGGTTGGCATCGCGGTGCTTGGCGCCGTCGCGTTCTCCGTGATTCCCCACCACGCAACTGCAGCGGACTATGCTACCGGTTTTGTTTTATCCAGCGTCGTGAACTTGTTCATGGTTGGCGCAGCCTCGATCTTGCTTTTTCTAATCCCAAAAAAGCGCGGCCTAGAAGCCGCATCAGAAGGCGGAGCTTCGTTGGAAGCAGCGTGAGCGAGGCGCGTTCCATCTAGGGGCGCCGTTAAATCTGACTTTCAAGATTCTGAACCATCCGCCGGACATAAGCGATCCGACAGCGCGGCCTGAGAATCTTCAGGCTATGCTGATACGAACCCACCTCCAGGAGTTCAATTGTGACTCTCCGGGAACCCCAGTTCGCCATTTCCTGACGCGAGGGCACATAGAGATCGATAGTATTCGTTCCAACTAGCGCCGAACCGTAGTCATCAATCACATACAACCGATCCGAACCCACGATTCGAAACTTCGTTCCAACTGGAAACCGCGACCAATCCGCCGCTGCACTATTGAATTCAGCGGCAGCCAAACGGCCATCGACAGCGTTGCTCTTCCCGTATCGCCGATGTGCCCTTTCTGTGTGGCAATACGCTGTCGTTTTTACCTGAACGATTTTGTGAAGAGACGCTTTGCCTCGGAGTGCCGTACTATTCTTGAGCTGGCTTCCGTCTTGG
>JAFAHI010000245.1 GCA_019237325.1 Verrucomicrobiota bacterium
GGTAAAACCGAGTAGGAAAAAGATAATAACGGCAATAATGCTCACCGAAAGCAACTGTCGATTCAGGTAGGCTTTTGCTCCTTCCTCGATAGCGCCGGCTACTCGACGCATTTTTTCGTTCCCGGGTGAACATCTGACAACCATTCTAATTAAATAGAACGCGCCAGCTAAGGCAAGCAGGGCACAAATTAATGCAATCCAGATGCTGGCGGCAATAGGAACACTCACAGCTAACCAAAGCGCACTCATACGTTCCTAATCTAAAAGCTCGCAAATGGTTAGCTGGGCGATGATTGTCTAAACCTTATCGATAATTGCCCTAATTCCAGCTGGCTGAACTGAGCAGCAAACTTATGAGCTGCCTAAACGCGGCGGGCTTTTTTATCGTTTACTAAGGGAGTCATGATACCGCCAGGCTAACTTTGCCGCATAATCTAACCTAGCCTCGCACTTCTTGGTAAGATCCAAAGCTGCTACTATTCGACGTATCGATAGTTCCTCTATCTCAGGCGCTTCAACGGTCAATGTGCTGATACCTACATCCCTTATTCCTGGCTCGTACCTTGCCTAACTTTGTCCGAAGTGCTTGCTCTACCCGCCAAAACCGGGCAATCGCCTTTTCTGGCCAACTCGTCTACAACGTTACTCGTTGACCAGTTCTCGCTGGCTGCATCCAGGGAAACTGGCACAACGATCAGGTCCGCCCGCATGCTCCTACTGACACGAAGGATGCTGGCCGGAAGTGGTCCCTCTTCGAATAGCCACAGGCACTTTGACCACGATTTCCGCACCCAAGTGCACAGGGTTTTCAGGCGGACCAGATTCAGTTCTCGATGCCGAATGATACCGTCGAAAGCGGAACCTCCCTGCGCATAGAAAAAGCTTCGCGGAGCTTCGTAACAATGAAGCAGTGTGATTTGGGCATCTAATCGCCGCGCTAATTGGATCACGCGTTTCAGGTCGGCCGGTTCTGTATGCCCACTGTCAACCGGAACCAATATTTTTCGAATTCGAAAAGGGACCGTTTTCTTTTTGGACACGTACCCGCCGACTTCTCGACTTGGGGCGGAAACGCTGTCGTTTGGGGCACCCAGCAAGAAGGCCATTTCTTCGGCGGTTGGAAAAACAAATGGCGCCATCAGTTGCGGCGCTCCCCCGATGCCCGTGAGTATATGACCGTGACGGTCGCAGGTCGGGTTGAACAGATCTTTCATGTGGAACCTTTCTATAAAGCTTGGCGCCTTGTTCAGTGAATCATCGCGGCCGTCCAGCCGCTAAGGAAGCCTAGTTCCGTAACGCCCCTGAACCGCTCACCCGTTGCCGAAATCTAGTCCGCTGTTGCTAAACAATGCTGCTTTTGTCCCTGAGGTGCGCGGAGGGAAGTGTCTGGCTTGCAAGGCTCCTCAACGCGCAGAGGACGCAAAGGCCGCAACGCAAAAACTTAGCAGAGAACGTGGATTGAGACTCAATCGAACGGCGGCTAGACTCATACCAGATGATAAATCTGCTATGTGGAGATACATTCCGATTTCATGGACTTGATAGCGGTAAAGATCGAGAAATCTGAGAGTATTAACGTAATTCTGGGTCAGGCCCATTTTATCAAAACGGTCGAAGATATCCATGAAGCGTTGGTGACGGCCGTTCCAGGGATTCAGTTCGGCTTGGCTTTCTGCGAAGCATCCGGTCTGTGCCTAGTTCGTTGGAGCGGGACAAATTCCGTTTTGATTGAGCTCGCTCAGCGAACCGCGGAAGCCATTTCAGCCGGGCACAGCTTCGTTATCTTTCTAGGGGAAGGCTTCTACCCCATCAATGTCTTGAATTCGATAAAAGCGGTACCGGAGGTATGCGGGATATATTGCGCCACCGCCAACCCGGTCGAAGTGATTCTGGCGGCAACCGCGTTAGGAAGGGGCATCCTGGGCGTGATTGATGGTGTACCGCCCAAAGGAGTGGAAGTCGAACAGGATATCGCCTTGCGCAAAGGATTGCTCCGGCAGTTCGGCTATAAGCTCTAGGCAGTTCTAGGTTCCAAGTTCTAAGTTTTAAGCTCGAGGTTTTGCTTCGTACTTCGGACGATATGTCCTGGGTCTCGCGGGGTCGAAGATTCAACGTCGAAACTTAGAACCTGAAACTTAAAACCTAAAACGTAGAACCAAGTTAGTCGTACCACTTAGAGGAATGGCAAACGTCTGAGTCATCTTCCCTGAGACGCCCAGGCCGGCGAATTCCGCCATCGATCAGGGATCTTTCCGCCTTGATCTGCAGTGAAGAAAAATCGTCGGTCTCGACCGCGCGAGGAAAATCTCTTAAGAACCAGGGATAGGAACAGAGATATTTCCATTCTAAATGGGTGAACCGTTTAGCGAACGATTCCACATTCTGTTCACCTTTCGGATCCATCGATCCATCAGCTTCATCGGCATGGCGGATCTCGGACTGACCATCCGACTCCAAGCCGCGCACTGCTGTCCTGTCACACGTGATGTTCATGGCGTTTCCACCTCTCTCTTAACTCGAAACACAGTAGCTCAACGAGCAACCACCAACCAACCAATGCCTGGCGCAGCTTAACCTTATTTTGCTGCCGGAAGAGAGCCTCGCGCAAAGGACGCAGCGGACGCAACGAGGACCTGGAGAATGCGGATTGAGACTCAATCGAACCGTTGCTAAAAGCGCCGTCTGAATAGGACCGGAAACCAATTAGGCAAACACGTTTTCGATCTTGCTTTTAAGATTCATACTGAATCCGGACCTCGCGATGTTATGAACGGAAGGACTAGCTGAACCTGAGTGATTCGAAACCCGTCGCGTCCTTTGCGTCCTCTGCGCGAGGCTTCTGTCTACCCTAGCCAAGGAGCGAAATGCTTAGGTTCTTTGTTCGTCCTGCTGCGCAGCCGGATCTTATCGTCGACG
>JAFAHI010000286.1 GCA_019237325.1 Verrucomicrobiota bacterium
CAACTGCCAAACCTCGACCTTTGACCGGAAAACGACGTTCGCGGCCGCAACATCATTGGAGAGATTAAACTCCCATCCTCCGACCGGCCAGCGGTCGCCGCCAATCCAGACTACCCGAACGTTGCGCTCTGCGATTGCCGGTTCTTCCAATAAGGCCGAGGCCATATCAGTGAGCGGTCCAAGAAAAGCGACATGCAACGGCCGCGGGTCGTCCTTTAGCGCTTCTCGAATTATGAGAGCAGACCCTTCAGATGGCGCCGGCGTTTTCTCATCAGGCAGCGCTTTCTCTGCACCTGCGAATACCGGCACTTTGCCTTGAAGTTCCATTAACTCGAGCAGTTTGAGAACCTCATCATGACTGGCTTTAAGACTGCCCGGCCCTCGCCGATCGCCGAAATGGGCCGGTATAATTCCATGCAAATCAAATAGCGGCGTGAGGATAGTATGAACGATCGCATACTGATCGTCCGCTTCGTTCTTAGCGTCGGTATTGAGAATGACGCGAACTCTTTTGGCCGGGTCGGGAATGAAGATTGGGTCCATTTGTGTGATTTTCTGACTTTTGGCTAGTTAGGAAACTACGGTCCTATTTTGGAATTTGGTGACGGCCCGGGAGGGCGCGCGTCCTCGCGCGCCGCTTACGCCTGCAATTTTCGAACTAGGTAAACGTTTAATCAGCAACATATGCCCGGCTTTGCGAACCACGGATCGCGGGAATCCGACGTCGCCACTGTGAGAAAAGCCTCGCCCACTTATAAAGGCTATGTCGGACAGGCTGCGATCCCTCCCTTGGCTTTTCTCCGCGCTCATTTCGCGGTCCTATTCGTGTCCATTCGCGGTTGCCATTCGCGGTTTCTACTTTACGGCGCCGCCCATGCCGGCGACGAAATAGCGTTGAAACAGAAGAAAGACTAACATGACCGGCGCTACTGAAATCAGGACGGCGGCGGCGAGCTGGTCATATTGCGTAGAAAATTGCGTACTGAATTGGACCAGGCCGAGAGGCAACGTCCGAAGTTCATCCGAGCGCAAGAAAATCTGCGCCAAGATAAATTCGTTCCAGGTAGCAACCCCATCGAGTATGCAAAGCGAGACCACCGCAGGTAACGCCAGAGGCAAAGCGATTCGATAGAAGATTTTTAGCCAGGAACACCCATCGATTCGCGCCGCTTCAATAATCGCGGGCGGCAACGTCCGGAAATAGCCACGCATCACGAGCACCCCGAATGGCACGCCAAATCCGATATAGAGAATGATCAGACCGGTAAGCGTATCGATCAGGTTCAGGGCATTCATCAACAGCGTCAAAGGAACCAATGTCATCTGCATCGGCACGATGAGCCCAACCAAGACGTAAACGAAAACCTTGTTCGCCCAGCGGAAGTGCATGTGGGTCAATGCAAAAGCCGCCATGGCTTCGATCAGGATACCGATCGGGACCTTGATGCCGGTGACAATGACGCTGTTCCAGAAGTAGTTTCCTACTCCGGTTTGCCACGCTTCCGAGAAGTTCGCCCAACGGATTGATTTAGGGAGTGAAAACGCACCGTTTACAGCAAAATCCCCGGCGTCTTTGAGAGCCGTTAAAACCAGAGTTATTACCGGCGTCAGCCAGATTAGGGCAGCCACAATCAGCGCGGTGTAGAATATCGCAACCTTCGCCGAGATCTGTGGAGCGCGCCTCGCTTGCGAGGCCGACTTTCGTGGGTCCCGAGGTTCACGACTTTGCGACATAGCGTCTGTGGACATCTGGCTCATATCTTTCTGGTCATTAAACGAATGTAAGGGATCGCAAAAATCAGGGGGAGCGAGAAAAGCACGACCGCGATCGCTGTGCCCAATCCCACTTCGTGGTAGTTATAAGTCAGGAAATACATCCACGTGCTAAGCAATTGCGTCCGGTTAGCAGGCCCACCGTTCGTCATCGCGTAAACAATGTCGTAGGCCTTCAGCGCGTTAATCGAAGTAATCGCGAGCACGATCAGCGTCGTCTCCCGGAGCAGGGGAAAGGTCACATACCAAAATCGTTGCAACTGGCCCGCTCCTTCCACTTTTGCCGCTTCATGCAATTCCGAAGGGATAGTTTGAAGACCGGCCAGGAAAAGCAGCATAGGCAGGCCGACTGCATTCCAGGTCGCTGCCAAAATTACCGGATAAATGGCGATCTGCGGATCAGACAACCAATGTCTCTCCAGGAACTTAAAATGCAACGCATCTAACAACTGATTAGCTAGACCCAGGTCGGGATGATAGATCCAGGTCCAGATCAATCCGACTACCGCTAACGAAAGAACGGCGGGAAAATAAAAGATGCTGCGGAAAATATGGCTTCCCCGAAATCTCGAGTTCAACACTAAGGCCGAGCCAAGTCCGATACTGGTCGGCACCAATAGAGCCGCCGCCAGCCAGATGGCATTATTTTTCAGCGCGATCCAGAACACATCGTTGTGCGTCAAGAGGACGACGTAGTTCTGAAAGCCGACAAAGATCTTCTTTGGAGCGACCCCATCCCAGCGAAAAAAGCTGAGGTACGCCGAATACAACATTGGATAGACGACAACCACGGAGTAGATGACCAATGCCGGCGCCAGAAAAATCCAAGGAAGGAAGCGCAATGGGTCCCTCCTCTTGGCAGATGGCGAACGTTTGGTTCCCGCCGAGATTGTCTCGGCGGGCACTGTTGCTGTCGCCATCTTTGAAGTACTCACGCGCTAATGCGAAGCTTTGTAGTCTTCCACTGCCTTTTGGATCTGGGCACAAGCGGCCTCCGGAGTTAAGGAGCCCAGGATCATCGAGTCTTGTGCTTGGAAGAATGCATTCACTATTTCTTGGGGTAGAGCCTGATCTGTCGGCAAATAGAGCTGAACGCCAGATTGCAGCCATTTCACCATAGTAGTGGTAATGGGATGATCCTCGGAGGGGAATACACCTACCACCGCGCTCGGTGAACCAAATTGAGATACATGTTTCTTGGCCACGTCCGGCGTTGTTATGAAGGAAGCAAAGAGCAACGCCGCTTTTTGCTCGTCCGGCTTCGCCTTAGACCAGAACTGAATTTGCTCTTGGAAACCGGAAACTCGTACCGGTTTCTGGTCGGCCGGTGCAATAATCGGAATGTAGTCCTTAGGATCTTGGTGTGCCGGAATAATGTTTTGGTCTTCTATCCACGGCCCTTGGAAGGTCATCGCCGCTTTATTCTGGAATAGAAGGGGCAACGATTCATTGGGATCGAGCGAAATGAAACCGTCGTTGAAGTAGCCTTTGTCCACCCATTCCTTCAGCTTCGTAAACGCTTTAACCACCTCAGGAGAACTGTACGACGCTTCCATCGCGAACAGCTTGTCATGAAGGGCGGGCCCGGCAAAATGCTCGATTAAGAAGTCGGTGGTCCGCATGGTCATCCAACTGAACTTGCCGCCACAGGCGAACGGAGTAATTCCGTTCGCTTTTAGTTTTGCACACGCCTGCTCCAGATCATCGAATGTTTTGGGCTCAGGAATCCCAAATTTATCGAACAGACTCTTTTTGTAGAAAATCGTCATCGGGCGGACCCAGATGGGAATGCCATACAGTTTGCCGTTGTGACGGGCTAAATCGAGAGCGGCCGGCACGATGTTTTTGTCCACTCCATATTGCGTAATGAGCGCTGGGGTTAGCTCCAGCGCATGCCCTCCATCCTCGTACGGAGCTGCCAAACTCCCTCCCCAGTTAAACCAGGCATCCGACAACTTCCCAGCGGCTGACGCTACCCGGACCGCCTGCTTGATCTCGTCGGTGCTATACTTGGTCCACTTGATTTTGATATTTGGGTAAGTTTTATCGAAATCATCAATCATCACCTGCCACGGTTGAGTGGCGATTCCCCAAAAAGAAACGGTGACGTTACCTTTTGGAACCGGTGGTTTGTTATCTTGAGCTAAAGTGGGGGTAACCGAGCAGGCAAAGCTAATAGCTGCCGCAGTTAGGAAGGCGTGGAATATGGGGGATTTCATGGTTTATAGGAGGGAGCGATTTCGCAGGAAAGGGAGGGATCGCAGCCTGTCCGACATAGCCTTTTGTAAGTGGGCGAGGCCTTTCTCACAGTGGCGACGTCGGATCCCCGCGATCCGTGCTTACCGAAGCCCAGGACAGACCAGATCCAGCGTTCAGCGAGGTTCACGGCGCAGACCTGTTCGCGGCGCGCGAGGACACGCGCCCTCCCTGAATCGCGACCGCGTAGCGGGCTGAGGATGCTGAAGAGACACCAGATTTGCATTATATTTTAGAGAGGCAGAGTTACAGCACTACCCGGATACGAGCTTTTTGGCTGTCGCAGCCAGGCCGGCACCATCGATCCCGTAATGCCGGAATATTTCCGTTTGGCTTCCGGTCACGGTGTGATCGTCCGGAAAACCGACAATTTTGAACCGGGTATTTAATCCAGATTGCAGCAAGAGACTGGCACAGGCTTCACCCAGCCCACCGTTGACGCTGTGTTCTTCGACCGTAATCACACCCTGCGTTTCTTTCGCCGCCCGTAAAACCACAGCCTCATCCAAAGGTTTGATCGTATGCATGCTGAGTACCCGGCATTCAATTCCGTCCGCCGCAAGTAGGTCCGTCGCCGCCAGAGTGGGTGCGACCGTTTCGCCGCAGGCGATAAAAGTGATGTTTTTCCCTTGCCGAACCAGCGAGGCTTTTCCCAAGTCGAATCCAGGCAGCAGCCGAGGTAGATGCGGCATAGTCTTCTTTCCGAAACGGAGGTAGACAGGGATCGATAGTTTAGCCGCAGCTTTGACTGCTTCTCGGGTCTCAAAGTTGTCGGCGGGAGCGATGATCGTGATGTTATGAATCGCTCGCAGGACCGCAAAATCGTGCAGCGAATGATGGGTTGTACCTAACGCGCCGTAGCTGACGCCGGCGCTGATCCCGATAACGCTAACCGGTCGATCCGAGTAACAGACATCGTTTTTGATTTGCTCTAATGAGCGTGCGGTCAGGAAACAAGCGGGAGACACCGCAAACACGTTTTTGCCGGCCGCGGCGAGACCAGCAGCGATCCCCACCAGATTTTGCTCCGCGATACCAACCTCTACAATCTGCCCCGGTGCCGCTTTGGCGAAAGGCGCTAGCTTGGCGGATCCTCGCGAGTCGCTTGTGACTACCAAAAGGTCAGAGTCGGCCCGGGCCAATTCAAGGAGCGTGGCGGCAAAGACCTCTAAATTCGCTAACGCCGGTTCCATTATTTTAGCGCGGCCTCGACCGCGTCCAGTTCAGCCATCGCTTGGCTGTATTCGTCATCACTGGGAACCCGGTGATGCCATTTGGCGACGTTCTCCATAAAACTAACTCCTTTCCCTTTTTTGGTTTTGGCCACGATCAGACTGGGTTTTCCCGGTCGAAAAGGGACTTCCTCCAGCGTACGCACCAAATCGCCAACATCGTTACCGTCACATCGGCAAACCTCAAATCCGAACGCAGCGAACTTCTGGTCCAATGGCGCCAATTGGCAGACATCCTCGGTTGAACCGGTGATCTGCAGTCCGTTGCGGTCCACAATCGCAACCAGGTTATCCAGGCGATAATGCGCTGCCATCATCGCTGCCTCCCAGTTCGATCCTTCAGCTAGTTCACCGTCTCCCAACAAAACAAAAACCCGATAGTCACGCCGGTCGATCTTGCCGGCGAGCGCGATGCCCACACCCACCGCCAAGCCGTGACCGAGGGCGCCGGTGTTTTGCTCTACCCCATTCACATCCCGAGTCGGGTGGCCGATGTAGTGGGAGCCGTATTGGTTCAGCGTGTCAAGATCGCTCTTCGGAAAAAAGCCTCGGTCCGCCAGCACCACGAACAGCGCTTCCGCGCAGTGCCCTTTGCTTTGAATGTAGTAGTCGCGATCCGGGCTTTTGAACGTCTCCGGGCTAACCCGCAGGATGCGGTTATAAAGGACATTGAGAATATCGAGACAGGATAGATCGCCGCCGGTGTGGCCCGCTTTGGCGGTTTTGATCAGGCGCAACAAATTTTTGCGATATTCGACGGACTTAAGTTGCAGATCAGGTACGGACAGCATGGCGGAATGAATAAATATGCAAGATGTGCTATTTAGTCAGATACTAAGGCTCGCCCACCGTCTACGTCAAGCCGGAAGCAGGCTAATTTCATTCGACGGGTGTGAGGAACAACGGGAGGGATCGCGTCCTCGCGATCCGTGGGTTGTGGAGCCCGATGTAGACCCGATAAACGCGTTCGGTTATATCAACCTTGCAGACCGGTTACGGCGCGCGGGGACGCGCGCCCTCCCCCTTTCTCCCCTACGCCTTTCCCGGCTGCGCCTTCACTAACCGCGCTGCTGTGTGCTGATCTGTCACCAGGGTATTGATCCACTTCCCTCGAATTGCTCCCAGGATCGCCGCAGACTTGCGTTTGCCTCCGCACACCGCCACCGAGCGCGGTACGCGGGTCAACTCCTCCAGGTCCATCCCGATCACCCGCTCGTCATGGGCGCCTTTGACCGGCTTACCTTTCGCGTCAATAAAACGAATGCAGATGTCCCCCACCGCGCCTTGCTTCTGCAGCTGTTCTAGCTCCGCTTTCGAAAAAATGTTTCCGCTGCTGGCAACGAGTGCCGAGGGTTCAACCGATCCGATACCAACCAGCGCTAAACTGACTTTGTCGAAAAGTGCCACCGTGCCGCTCACATTCGGCTCCTTGAGCAAAACTTTGGCCGCATTGGCGGATCCGACTACGCCCGGCACCGGCAAAAAACGCGCTTCGCCCCGTACCAATCTTGATAATCGTACCGCCAAATGATTCGCGTGTTGTTCGGCGGACGGGCTGCCGATTCCTCCCAGCAACTGTACCACGACACAGTTCTCCAGTTTTCGAATCGGATGCATCTGCTCAACTGTCGACAATAACGATGAGCTCCAAGAGGAGATCCCGATGACTTCGCCCGAACGAATCGTGGACTCCAGAAATTCAGCGGCAGCCGAACCGATCGCGGCTAACACCGCTTCTTCCGAGTCGCTGGTCGCTTCTCCCACAATCACCTGAGAAAGTCCGAATCTTTGCTCTAAGGTTTCTTCCAGTTCGGCAAAAGCGCCGGGAGGTGTAACCACCGTAGTGCGAACGATCCCATTCTCTTCCGCTTTCTTTAGCAGTCGGGAGACCGCCACCTGCGTGATCCCTAACTTGTTCGCGATCTCACTTTGGATCAGCCGTTCTTCATAATAAAGCCGCGCTACCCGGGTCATGAGCCTGAGATCTGGAAGATTACGCGACATTATAAAGAAAGGAGTTCGAGGAGTTCAGGAGTTGCAGGAGTTCAGAATGTTTCGGCCCGATCGAAGGTTCATCCTAAAACCAAAAGTTAAGATCCGCAGATTACACAGATTACGCAGATTTCTCAAAGCTATCTGCAAGTTACGACCTGAGTTAGATCGCTCCCGGACACGAGGAGACCGTTGAATTACCGAAGAGGCCGTTTGCATTTCGACGTCATCAACCCAAAGCCGAAATCTGCGTAATCTGTGTAATCTGCGGATTATTAAAAAGATCTGCCAATCATTTGCCAGCCAGCGTCTTCACGGACTCCACGGCCCGGTTCCAACCCAGGACTAAGCGATTTCGCTCGTCATCATCCATCGCCGGATCAAAGGGATCATGCGGTGCGATCGCCGCCGCGAGTTCATCGGGTGAAGACCAGAGACCGGCGCCAAGGCCGGCGGCAAACGCGGCTCCCAACCCGGATAACTCTGCCGTTCGGCTACGCAACACGTGGCGGTTGAGTAAACCGGCCTGAAATTGCATCAGCCAATCATTCTTGCTCGCTCCGCCATCAGTCAAAAGGGTCTCCAGCCTTGCGCCGGCCGCTTCTTGCATCGCATCAAATACATCTTTGATTTGATAAGCTATCGCCTCGAGCGCCGCCCTTACGAGATGTTCTTTGCTGGCGCCAAAAGATAAGCCGACGATCGCCCCCCGCGCATTCTCCTCCCAATGAGGTGCACCCAACCCAGCTAAAGCCGGAACGAAATAAATGTTGCCGTTGTGCGCCAGCTCAATCGCGCGTTCCACCGCCACGTCAAGGTCATCTAACCCGGTAAAGCCGAGCGCCCAGGAAAGACCGGAGCCAGTCACCGTGATGTTTCCTTCGTATGCGTACTGAATCCGACCCAGGTTCCAGGCGATGGTGGTGGAGACGCGTTTATCTCCCGTCTCCGGTGTGTCGCAGAGCGTCATCAGTGAAGAGCCGGTACCATAAGTCGCTTTTACTTTCCCTTTCTGGAGAACACCGTGACCCAAAAGAGCGGCATGCGAATCCCCGAGCACACCGTGTATGGGAATCGATCTGCCTCCCGGCAGAGTTATTTCGCCAAACAATCCATTGGATCGAGTTAACTCGGGAAGAATGGACCGCGGGACTCCAAAAAGATCGAGAAGCTCAGCATCCCAGGATCCTTCCCGAAGATTCAACAGCTGGGTTCGAGACGCATTACTGTAATCAGTCCGAAACTCTTTTCGGCCCGTCAAATTCCAGATCAGCCACGCATCTACCGTCCCAACACAAAGATCTCCCTGGTCTGCCAGCGTCGTCACCTCCGGATGGTTCTCGAACAGCCATTGGATTTTTGTGGCGGGGAACAACGGATCGACTTGCAGACCCGTCTTGGCGCGGATTTTCTCATCCAACCCTTTGCTTCGCAAAATCTGGCAGAAAGAGGCGCTTCGCCGGCATTGCCAGACAATACAGGGATGAACCGCTTGGCCTGTGCGCCGGTTCCAGGCCACCACCGTCTCCCGTTGATTGGAAATTCCCAGCGCAACTACCTCGTCCTCACTCCCTTTTTCGAGGCACTCGTCGATTGCCTTTTGGGCGGCAACCAGAATCTCAGCCGCTGATTGTTCAACCCAACCATCTTTGGGGAACTGGATTTCGAGTGGAGTCGAACTTCGCGCGACTACATTGCCTTGCTGATCTACCAAAATCGCTTTCACATTGGTAGTTCCGGCATCCAAAGCAAGGATCGTCTTCATCAAAAGGCAAATTTCACCACAAAGACACAGAGAACACAGAGGATTTCACCACAAAGACACGAAGAACACTAAGAGAGTCTCAGGCTAGTCCCAATGCGCGGCCCGAGTTTCAATTCAAATTCACTCATTCCTCCGTGTCCTCTGTGTCTCTGTGGTGAATTTTTTTTATTCTTTCAGACTGAACGCTGAATAATTCTTTACGTTATCAGGGTTCACCAAGACGCAGTCGATCGTCTGTTTCTCGTCCTTTCCGGTTTTGCCGGTCTTGAGGTACTGATCGGCCTCTTCCACTGCTAACTCGGAGAGATGGACAACGGGCTGAAGCACGGTTGCCTTAATCTCGCCGGCTTTGATCGAAGCAGCGACATCGGGACTGCCGTCGAATCCGACCACCAGTACGTTTCCTTTACCAGCGGCCTTCAACGCGGCATAAGCGCCTAACGCCATCGTATCGTTACCAGAGATAACGCCTTTAATATTCGGGAATTGCTGAATGATCGTCTGCATCTTCTGGAACGCTTCCGCCTGGTTCCAGTTGGCGCTTTGAGCGGCGACCTTCTTGAGCTTTGGATATTGGCTCAGGGTATCGTTGTAGCCTTTCGAGCGGATGCCGGCATTGGTATCGGTCTCTTTTCCAATCAATTCTACGTAATCGCCTTGCTCTCCCATTATCTTCGCGAATTCTTCTGCGCCGAGAGTCGCGCCTTGATAGTTATTTGACACCAACTGGGCAGCCGCAACGCCGTTCGCGTTGATTTCTCGGTCTACCAGAAATGACGGAATACCGGCTGCTTTTGCCTTTTTCACAGCGGCAACTGTGGCGTCTGCGCCTGCATTATCCAAAATGATAGCCGCAGCTTTCCGGGCAATGGCGGTATCGAAGAGCTGATCCTGTTTTACTGGGTCATCGTTGTGAACGAGAACCAGCGTATCGTAACCCATGGCTTTCGCTTTGGCGTCAGCCGCATCGGCTTCCGCTTTAAAGAAGGGGTTTTCTGGGGAAGGAACGATAATCGCAATCAGCTTTTTCTGCTGCGCGATCGCGGGCATCGCTCCTGCCGTGAGCAGGAGCGTCGGCATTGCCAGTAATCTGACAATGGATTTCCAGTTTAGGGGGCTTCTTGTTAGCATAGTGGGGTTTGGATTTGGGTTGGGGTTAGGGAAAGGAATTATGAGGTGCGGAGCACGCCCGGGAGGGATCGCTGCCAGTCCGACATAGCCTGTTGAGCTGTGCGCCTTTTTTCCCAGCATTGGCGACGTCGGATTCCCGCGATCCACTGTTCGCGGAGCTGAGGCGTACATTAGTCCAAGCGGTAAAATACATCTGGTGTTTAGGCACGTTTTCGCGGCGCGCGGGGACGCGCGCCCTCCCATTTTGTCGGTTTCTCATGCGCGTTTGAGAGCGAGCCGTTGCTGGAATCGCTCCTGCAGCTGATCCAGCACAACCGCTAAGATGATCACCAATCCGGTAATTACCTTTTTCCAAAACTCTTGTACGCCGAGCAGAACGAGGCCGTTAGTGAGTACACCAATCACTAGCGCGCCCACGATCGTGCCCCACATAGTTCCGCGTCCTCCCGCCAATGAAGTGCCTCCAAGCACCACCGCGGCGATCGCGTTCAGTTCGTAGCTTTCGCCAATCGCCGGATGCGCCGCCACTAGCTGAGACGCTGTGATCAATCCCGTCATCGCCGCACAGAGGCCGCAAATCATGTACACCCCCATTTTGATGCGGTTCACGTAGATCCCGGAAAGTTCGGCGGCGCGTTCGTTTCCGCCCACGGCATAGACCTGCCGACCAAATGGGGTCTTTCCGGCCATGAACGCAGCGACAGCCGCAAAAAATACCATGATCCAAATCACGATCGGAATCCCAAGAACGTTTCCAGCGCCCAGAATCGGAAAACCGGTGTTGCCGAGCTCAGGCTTACCCACCAGATTTGGAAAGGTCGCACCATCGTTACTTAACTGGGCAGCGCCTCGAGCAACATAAAGCGTTCCTAGGGTGGCGATAAATGGCGCCACGTTAAACCGGGTGATAAGGATTCCGTTAAACGCTCCTACCAAGACTCCGAGGCAAAGACAGAGCACAATTACCATGGGGATATTGAAGTAGAGTACAACCCCAAGTGGTGGGATCTCGACTCCCCGGTTGATTAGCAGTCCTGACATCATCGCGGAGAAGCCAACGGTAGAACCCACCGACAGATCGATCCCCCCGGTTAAAATGACAAAGGTCATTCCTACCGCCATGATCGCATTAATGGCAGTTTGACCGACTAGAATGATGAGATTCTGCTCAGTGAAGAAAGCGGGAGTCAGTACCGAAAAGATGCCAATCAGGACAAAAAGGGCGATCAGAGCGCGTAAACGGAACAGAAAGACTCCTAACGAAAGTCCGAACGCCTTGGATCCGACAGAAGAAGCGGGAGGAGCAATAGAACTCATTGAGAAAATTGTTTTAACTTAATTAGTTTGACCGGCGGGGACCGGGTGCTCGGTCTGTTGGCGCGCACCTGCAGCCAAGACCAAGGCTTCCTCAGTTAATTCATCGTGAAGGAATTGGCCGGTGATTTTACCTTTCGAGAGGACAATTACCCGATCCGGAATCGTGAACATCTCGGGCAACTCTGAGGACACAAACAAAACGGCCAACCCTTTCTCGGCCAGCCCGTTCATAATCCCGAATATCTCCGCTTTCGCCCCAACATCGATTCCTCGGGTAGGTTCATCTAACATCAATACTTGCGGTTGGGTCAGCAGACTCTTGGCAATAACTACCTTCTGCTGATTGCCTCCACTCAAAGCCGTGATCGATTGCTTGGGGCTGTGGGTCTTGATCGCAAGACTGCGGATCATGATATCGATCTCTTCCGCTTCCCGTTTGTCCGACAACCAGAACCAAGTCACAAGACGGTTGAGGTTCGCCAAGGTAATATTCTGGGCAACGGATAATTTTTGAACTAAGCCGAGACGCTGCCGATCCTCCGGTACCAATACCAGACCGAGCTCGATTCGGTCGCGCACGCTCTCGTGCAGCAACTGTCTACCGTTTAACCAAATCTCTCCGCTGGCTTCAGGATGCAGGCCCATCAGACACTCGAACAGCTCCGTTCGTCCGGCGCCCATCAAACCGAAAATTGCCAGAATCTCACCCCGATGAAGGGTTAAAGAGACGTTCTCCAGAGTGAATCCGCCGCCCACTCGAGGGAGGGTGAGATTCTTGATTTCTAAGACTGGCGGATCGTTCTTTGAAATGGCCGGAGTCCGGTGTCTAGGCGCATTGACGTTACGCCCTACCATTTTTTCGATCATCCACGGAACCGTGATGGATCGGGCCGGTGCGGTCGCCGCCAGTTTTCCGTCCCGCAAGATCGTGACGTAATCTCCGATGCGCAGCAATTCTTCCAGTTTGTGAGAGATATAGATGATAGCAACACCGTTCGCCCTTAAGTCGGCGATAATTCGGAACAGCGCTTCTGTTTCCGCGCTGGTTAGAGCGGAAGTCGGTTCGTCCATGATCAAGATCCGGACGTTCTGCGACAATGCTTTGGCAATCTCCACGATTTGCTGCTGCCCCATCCGCAAATCGCGCACCAAAGTTCCCGGCTTTAACGGCTGCTCCAACCGGTCCAATAGTTTCGCTGTGATTTCTTCTTGCTGGCGATGCTGCACCACGCCGTTACGAGTTATTTCCCGGGCTACGAAGATATTTTCTGAAATGCTGAGGTTCGGATAGAGATTCAGTTCCTGAAAGATGATCCCGATCCCGGCTTGGGCAGCCTCGCGCGTTGATTTGAATTCGACCGGCATCCCTTTGAGCAACAGGCGCCCGGAGGTTGGTCTATCAACTCCGGCGAGGATCTTCATCAAGGTTGATTTTCCCGCTCCGTTCTCACCGATGAGCACATTGACGGCCCCAGCATAAACGGTGAAATCCACCCCATCCAAAGCGACTGTACCGGGGAACCGTTTCGAGATCTTTTCGGCCACCAGCACCGGTTCATCACCGTTTGCAGAGGTTTCGATGTCGGGTCGGGTCATCGCCTTCTAAAGACTGATTTTAACCGGGGTGATCAGCACCGGCGATTTGGAGTGCGGGTCGAAAGTAAAGGCGCCGTAGAATGTCACCGTCTTACCGGCCAGGGAAGCAGCCGGAGCCGCGGAAAAAGCCGTCTTTAAAGCCCGGCTATTCATCTCCTTGGAGACATCCGCATAGTCGAGCTGGTTCTCAAACTGATTGAACGAGACCAGCCCGCAAGCATCTCGCAGAGCGGTGCCGCGAATCACCGGACCGATTTGCAACGCCACTTTTTCGTCTAAACCCGGGATCTCAACGATGGCAGTACCGGCCGCGGACTCGGTATTAATCTCGGCGACCTTACCTGTCCCTTTCACCATATAGTTATAGGGGTTGGTTGCTTCCCGCCGGCCATATTTTTCACCGGCAGCATCGGGATTGGCGCGAATCTCCGGGAGTATCTTGGCGATGTCTTGCGCCTTTCCGTCAAATGCAGGCCCCAGTTTATCCCAGATGCCATCAACGAATTTCGCAGCTTTGCTTTCTGTGGGTTGGGAACCGGCTCCGCCGGTGGCGCCTTCATGGCCTGGAAGCGGCCGGACGACAAAGGGCGGTTTAATTACGAAGAAAATACCGATCAGCAATACAACAGCTGCCGCGACGGCGGCCCGTACCCGGGTTCTCTTTCGCCCGGCAGAAGTCGCTGGCAACCGAGGATCATTGGTGACGGAAGACGTCATGGCTGAGTTCCGAATGAAAGAAAGAGAGGCCGCATTCGCTTGGTTAAAGAGGGGGATTTTTGGCGGAGAACAGACACGTATATCTATACATTCGCCGTTATAAAATCGCAACCAGCAGATCACGCCGCTGAGCCACCGTCAAGCACCTTTACCCCATTTTTCTGTCCCAAAATGATCGATATCGATCATGAACAAAAATAAGTGACAGCGTAATTCCCCTGGGCGGGCAGAAGAAAGTTGACAAGCAAATAGTGAGTTGTTCACTATTTAAACCATAGTGAATAAATATATCAATCTGCGAGGGTACACGTGAATTCGGAATATGACGTAGAAGTCGACACCCATGAGCTCTCCGCCAACCAAGCGGCTCAAAAGATCATCTCTGCACTGGAAACGATTTCCCCGCCGACCGCGTTCGAGCGGCTAAGGTCAAAAAACTTGATGATGTGAGATCGTTCGATCTTCGACTGTTTGGCTGCGATTCCCGATCCCGGAATGCTCCAAAAACCGCTTGCAGTGCGCGAGGTGGAGTCCTATATACACAGCTCGCGAAATTCGCCGCCCTAGCTGTTCTGGGCGGTGCATAACCGCAAACTGAGAATTGCGAACGGCGAACCGCGAAAACCTTCATTAAGGGTAGGTACCGAAGCGGCCAAACGGGGCAGACTGTAAATCTGCTGGCTAACGCCTTCGCTGGTTCGAATCCAGCCCTGCCCATACTTCGCCGAAGCTAAACGCGCGCCCCTCCTCAAATCTGGCGAAGTATGCCCTTCGGAGCTCGGCTCAGCCGAGCTTAGGAGGGCTTTTACGCGAGTCTACGAATACCGTCGATGGGCCCATGCTCGAGCCCAGGTTGCTTCAAAATGGTCTTCAACCAGCTCTTTTTTGGTGCAAATTATAATAACATAAATATATTCTGCATTGCATTAGCGTTACTTGGCCTTCCTATGCATTTTGTCTACATCATTGTCTCCGTCCCGCATCCGGATCACTACTACGTCGGTCTGACTGAGAACGTCCGCCAGCGGGTCGGTCACCATAATCAGGGCATAGTACGGTCGACGGCACCTTTCAGGCCCTGGCGCTTGCGAACCGCGATTTGCTTCTCGTTGGCGCCGTCCGCCTTCTGCCACTCTTCCTCCGGCAATCGCCAATAGATTCATTTCTCTCTAGGTGCTCCCTATAAGCGCTTCCTGCGCCCCCCTCACAATCTAAACCCGATTGGCCAATCCTGTTCGCGAGATAAATTGTGATGGAACAGGTGATACCAGAAACGGCGAGATGCCTGCGCGTGAGCCGAATGACGTCTCGCGACTCGGCCGCCCAAGACTTCCTGCGCGAACTCGATGAAACTCCGAGGGCGCTTCCCGGTAACATTTTCGATATCAGCGCTGATCGAACTAACATGGGCAGCCCGCCCTTCTTGAATCCTCGTGTATAGCTCGACCAAAGCATCGATGTGCCAATCAGGTAGCTTCTTTTCCGCGAGGGCCGACCGAAAACTCGACAAATCAGGTGAAACAAACCGGATCCTTTTGCCAATGGTCTGCCCAAGCAAATTGCTGATGCGCTCGCCGCCAATCGCTTCCCGTCCGGTCAACGAGAGAGCCTGATCATCAAAATCTCCCCTCGCCACGGCAACCGCAACGTCCGCGACATCGCGAAGATCAACATAGCTGATCGCGTGGTTTGTGATCGGCTCCGCGTAAACACCCGCTTCGATCGACGCCCTCTGCAGGAGCGCGTTCTGCATGAAGAAGTTAGCACGCAAGATCACATGCGGGATGTCTGAAGTACGTAGAACTTCCTCGATATCGGCATGCCAACGCGCAAATGCTGATATCGGGCAAACGAACTCAGCGCCAATCACCGACAGCTTGATGATCCGGCGCACACCGGCTTGCTTCGCGGCGTAAATCAAGCCGACTTCGCGTCTTACCTGATCGGGATGGCTTGGCGTGATCAGGCAAAGCGTATGGATATCTTTTAGTGCTGGCCGGTGGGTTGAGGAATCGTCAAGCTCAAGGCGAGCGTACTGCGATCCAGGGCGTTTGGGCAATTGCTCCGGGAAACGAACGAGGTTTCGAACGGTGAACCCCGCAGCGAGGAAGGCGTCAGTCCAAGCGGCAGCATTTTGTCCGGTGGACCCGATGATGGCGACATTCGTGTTCATTCTGGTCGTTCCTTTAGTTATGAGAATTGAGCAGCCGAGCCGAGAAGCCGGTTTGGCGCGTCGCAGGTGCTCTAAACCGCCCCGATGACAGCCTTATGTCAGGAGGGTTTGTATCGTGGTTTGTCTCGTCCTCGTACTCGTCGTCGTCCTCGTCCTCGAAAGGGCGGTGCTGGCATGTACGGGTTCGACAAACAAAAACGTATTCGCGGACACCGAATCCCTCGATCCTTCGAAAATGCTCGGTGCAAAACCCCCGAATCGAGGACGAGGACGACGACGAGTACGAGGACGAGTAAGACCTGCGAACGAAAGCCCGTTGATAGCGAGGTCGGGGAGCGCGAACGAATCCCGGAAAACCCTTACGCTCGGCTCAATTCGGGAACCAGTTCCTCCTCCACCAGAACAGGATTTGGCAGAGGCATCACCACCGGCTTCTTTAGCGGAATGTAAGGAGCCAAGTCGAGAATCGCGTCGTGGAATTGGATGAGCGTACTTCTGTGTCCCACGCTGACCACGGTCGGTTGCCAGGGCGCCGACCTTAACAACCCGTAAAGACGCGCTTCGCCGGCTTCATCAAGGCCTGAAGTCGCCTCGTCCAGGAAAAGCAACGCCGGTTCCGCCAACAACACCCGAGCAAATGCCAGTCGTTGTTGTTCTCCGAGTGACATCCGCTGACCCCAGTTATCAACCACGTCGAGCTGCGCTGCGTAGGATCCCAGGCCCACTTCGCCAAGAGCCGCCCCAAGCTCGGCTGCGGTAAAGCTTTTGCCGTCCGTCGAAGGATAACTCAAAGCGTTCGCCAACGTACCTTGAGGCAGATACGGTCTTTGCGGGACCAGCAACATCCGACCTTCTCCGATGCGAATGTTTCCGCGGCCGAAGGGCCAGATTCCTGCAATGGCTCGCAGCAACGTACTCTTACCGGTTCCGGTAGGACCTGAAATCAGCAGAGCTGAACCTTTGGGCGGCTCGCACGAAACACCTCGTAAAAGCGCGCTCCCATCCGGAAGATCAAGATCCAGTTCTTCGACCGATACGCTGACACCGCACCGCCTGATTTTGATGCCATCGTCCGATGGACGCGAGGCATGAAGTTCTTGCAATTTCTGGTCAAATCCGACCAACCGTTCCGTAACCGCCAACCAGGCAACGATATCTGAATAGGCGGTAATGACATAGGAAAGTCGATCGCTTACGTAGATGAATGCGTTAACCACCTGCATCAGGCCGCCCAGCGGCATCTGTTTGGCGAAATACCGCGGCGAAACAACCAGAAACGGAAAAACGAGCGCAATTTGCCCGTAGCTGGACGTGAATGATCCCAAACGCATTTGCCGCTTCATAATCTTACGAAAATTATCGGCTACGCTCTGAAACCGTTCCCTAAACACGCCGAGCTCAACCTTTTCACCGCCGTAAGAGGCGACGCTTTCCGCATTCTCTCGGACCCGGACCAAGCTGAATCGGAAATCGCCTTCAAACCGTTGTTTCCGAAAATTCAACGGCACCAAAGCACGACCAACTTTTGCAGTGATCCAGGTGGCTAACCCCGCGTAGAGCAAAGCGGCCCAAACCAGATAACCAGGGATATAAACCGTTCCAAATTTTCCTAAAGGAATGGCGGCGGGCCCGGACAGTCCCCAAAGAATGAAGAGGAATGATCCCATTCCGACGATCGACGTAAACAGATTTATACCCAGCGTACACGCTTGGGTGGTGAATAACTGAATATCCTCAGAGATACGTTGGTCGGGATTGTCGATCTCGCCTTTTAGCTGCAGTTGATAATACGCCTGATTGGTGAGCCATCGGTTGACATACTTCTCGGTAAGCCAGCGCCGCCAGCGGATCTGGAGCATCTGATTAAAGTAGAGCGCAGTAACCGTCAGGGTCACCCCAGAACTGGCTATCAAGAAGAACCATCCGAGCTGACGCAGCAACTCGCCGCTATCGAAAATCTGGAGCGCGTTGTAGAAGCCGCGGTTCCATCCGTTCATTTGGATGCCGACGTAGACATTCCCGAGGTTGATTGCGATGATCAGACCTAAAAGGCCCCAAGCCGACCACTTTTCCTCGGACGTCCAATACACTCTTGCGATTCGCCAGGCCTCGTGCAACAGGCTTCGCTTCGCCTTCTGTATCAAGCGGAACTCCTTTTAGAGCTTACAACCCGGAGCGCCCACTCTTTTAAGATCATACAACCGTACAAAACTGGCGTCTTTCTGTTCGTTTAGAACTATCGAGCCGGGATTTTAGTACTAGTCACCACTTTTTTCGAGACAAATTTGCAAATCCAAGACAGCAGCGCCCTAAATCTTGACAGAGGCAGGACCTCAAACGTTCGAGTTAAAGCTCTGAACGCAACCATTTACATGTTTGTCGTTACTCTTAAGGGCGCTTGCGGAATTTTTTTTCGATCCAAAAAAAATTTTTGGAAAATTGACCTCTGGGTCAAAATCTGGCGTCTTGGAGCGTTGCCTCGCTTGCGAGGCCGATGCGGTCGGCACGATGGAGGGGAGCCGCTTTTAGCCGGGCCCCGTTTGCACGCAGATTCTTGAAACCCCGCGTTTACTAGTTGGGCGTGTCCGAGCAGGCGGCTCCCGCGAACGTCTCCTGACGCCCCTAGAACCCACAGCGATTCACTTCGTTTTCTACCAATGCAACGCGATAAGGCCCAAACCGCATCATGGGACGTTTCCGGGAGCCGCCTGCTAGACGACGTCTCAAAAATACGACGAATGTTTGCGCGATCACCTCAGGTTACGGCAACCTTCAAAAGCGGCTCCCCTCCAGGGGTCGCCGCTCATCGGCCTCGCAAGCGAGGCAGCGCTCCACGAGCTTCGCCATATCGCCCTATCGCTGTATTGACCCTAGCCATATTTCTTAGGCATGCTTCCGACTCGTGCATTCGGTTCAACTCGTTGTCGCCTTGCTCATTGTCCTGGTGGCATTGGTTGCGCTGGCCAACCGGCTGAACATCTCTTATCCGATCGTCTTGGTGCTAGGAGGTCTTCTTCTGGCCGTTCCGCCGAGACTACCGGTGATTCATTTAGAACCGGACATTGTGTTCCTTGTGTTTCTGCCGCCTCTGCTCTTCTCAGATGCGGTAAATTCAAGCTGGCGCGATTTTCGGGAAAATTGGCGTCCGATCTTTCTGCTTTCGGTCGGGCTAGTCCTCGCCACTACTTTCTCCGTGATGCTGGTCGCACACCTACTTCTGGGCATGGCCTGGGGTCCGGCATTCGTGCTAGGAGCGGTTGTTGGACCCACCGATACCGTCGCGGTCGGCGCGATCCTGGAACGATTTCCCATTCCACGCCGATTAAACGCGATTTTGCGCGGTGAGAGCCTAGTGAATGACGCATCGGCTTTGGTTCTCTTCGAAGCGGCGATCCATACCACTCAGCAGAAAAGCTATGTCTGGGGCACGCTTATTAGCCACTTTTTTCTGGCCGTTGCCGGAGGCGTCATTATCGGAGGATTGGTTGGCTGGTTGGCCGTACAATTGCGCCGGCACACGAGCGATCCGCTCTTAGCCAACACGATTTCCTTGGTGGCAGCTTTTGCCGCTTACCAACCTGCGGCAGCATTCCATGTATCTGGGGTGTTGGCCGTAGTAACCGCTGGTCTTTATCTTGGTTGGAATGATCCGCGGATCAGCACCCCGCGCGCGCGCCTCCAAGCCGCTGGATCTTGGGAAATGCTGACGTTCTTGTTGAACGGCCTTCTTTTTATTCTGATCGGACTTCAACTGCGCCCGGTGGGTGAAGCATTGTGGTCTCAAAATCCCTGGTTATTGGTTGGAGGCGGCATCGCGGTTAGCGCCACCGTGATTTGTGCCCGGATCGTTTGGGTCTTCGTGTCAACCAACTGGCCATTGCTTCTTACCAGGCACTTGCGGTCAGCGGATCGCAGCCAGGCAAAGCCGCAAGCGATTTTGCTTTCCTGGGTCGGAATCCGAGGCGGCATCTCCTTGGCGGCAGCTCTGGCGATTCCCCCAATGCTGGGCGACGGTTCACCATTTCCCCAACGCGCGGAAGTTATCATCTTTACATTCGCCGTTATTCTAGTGACCTTGCTCGGTCAGGGATTAACTCTTCCCAAGCTTCTTAGCCGGTTACAATTCAAGCTTCAGCCCGGCACGGAATCCGATGAGATAAGAGCGCGCTTGGCCATGGCTACTGCCGCGGTTGGTTACCTGAAATCGCTCAAAGAATCGGATGAAGCCAAAGGCAAAGCCATTGCGCATCTTTATGACGTCTACGGACAGGAAATGGAGACTCCTGGCGCGGAGTCGTCAGAGGCGGCCGATCGTTCTCAGACCCAAATCTTAGGCAGCGTGGTTTCCCTAGAATTGGCGATCGTGAAACAGCAACGGGCCAGGCTGATCGAACTCCGCGAGAAAGGCGAAATCACCGATGATGTCCTTCGGCGTTTCCAATCCATCTTAGATCTCAAAGAAGCGCAATTGGACCAGACCCGCAGCTCCTGGGAGATGTGAAGGGCAGAGGGGCTAGGAGCTAGAATCTAGGAGCTAGGGATACGCTCCGTAGGAGCATAATATTTATAGCTGAGCCAAAGAAAATCGTGACCAGCTCCGTAGGAGCGAAATCTATAATCGATGCTAACGGGGCACAGGTAACGCCGCAAAATGCCGCTCCTACGGAGCTAGCACGCCTTTTTGATCGGACAGCTATAAATATTTAGCTCCTACGGAGCATCAGCAGGTCGCCGACAATTCAAACGTGAAGTTGTGACAATAAGCATGTTCGTTTTCGAATTCCGCGACGAAACAACGACGTCTAGAGCGAGAACGATTTCAGCACCAGCGCGTCGATTCCGGGGCGTCGCATCTATCCGCACGCAAGAGTTGTACGCGACAAACCGGCGCCGATACCCGGCATACCTAACACGCGGAATGCAACGCCCCTCCGAGTGGTATCGTGCCACCACCAAATCACTGCTTACCGCGTACTGAAGACGCGCGTCTCGCCGGCGCCAACATTCTCGCGAAACCCGGCCGCATCCAGCGCCCGCGCCGTCCCATCAAATCCGCTCATGAGTTTCCAGATCAGGCCGCTCCGATAATTCTCAATCGCTAACAAGGCCATACCGAGATCGATGCCGATCACATCGGGCGAATGCCAATTCCGGTCGACATTGAAAGCGTTCGTGAAACCGTACTTACCCCACAGAGCGCCACCATCTTTCTCGTACATCGCCTGGGCTGCCGAAAGGGCCAGGTCCGGGGTGAAGGTTACAGAGGCAATGGCTCCGGTCGGCGAAACTGTCCCATCCTCCGGATCCCCAGCCACACCATACGGTTTATATCCGTCTGGACCATCACTCGCGTTCAGGCCCCAGAATCCTTCCGCGTAAGTCTTCCGTTTCTTGGCCCGGTACTGGCAAAATCGACGATTGATCTTCATCGCGTTCGTAGAAGAAAGCCAGTAGTCGAACCCTAATCGATCTCGCTGGTTACGCAGGTTAAAATAGCCATAGGGCATCTGATGAATAAAAATGGGTCCTGCCCGTAGCCATTCGAATCCGGAATACTTTTCTAAAGGTCGCTGGAACGCCTCCCAGGAAGGGTGCGGCAGCGGTTTTTCGGGGGCGCCGAGGCCTAAGAGATAGAGCATTACAGCCTCGCTATAGTCCCACCAATTGTTCGTGATGAACCCGGATTCGAGTCTGGTACCCTGCGACACCATTCGCTTATCGGGCTGAGTACCATCGTTGGTTAGGACCCACCACCAATCCAATCGCCGGTACAATTGATCGCTCAGGCCGGCTATCTCCGGTACACGAGCAGCAAAATATTGGCCGGCCGCCAAAGCACCGACGATCAGTAAGACGGTATCTATCGTGGAGAATTCGCTCTGCCAAACTCGCTCGCCGGTATGCTTATCGACGAAGTGCACAATCCAGCCGTGCTGATGCGCTAACGTTAAAGAAAACTCGAGCGTGACTCGCGCCCGGCTGGCAGCTTGATCGTGTCCTATCCAGCCGCGTTCCACCGCAATGGGCAGTGCGGCCAGGCCATAGCCAGTGGCTGCTGTGGATGCCACCGTATAGTCATCGGGTCCAAAATTGCCGGCCCGATCATTAATCAATCCCGTATTCGGATCCGCTTGCTCCCAAAAATAGCGGAAAGCGCGATGCTCGATTTCGTCTAACAGGTCCATATCTTAGAAGCGTTTGGCGTTCGGCGTTTGGCGTTCATCGCTTCGCCGCGACTGGCTGGTGGGGCCTGAATTCGGCGAGATCAATGAATTTTGAGTGGAGCTTGCGATCCATCTCGCCGTGACCAACGCTCACAATAGTCGGTCGCCAAGAGGCGTCTCGCAGCAGGCCGAACATGCGTTTTTTGGCGTTATCGTCCAGCGCAGACGAGGCCTCATCCAAAAACACCAACACCGGTTTCGACAACAATATTCGCGCGAAAGCCAAGCCTTGTTGCTCCCCCAAGGACAAACGTTCGGACCAGCTGTCGACCTTGTTCAATTCGTCGACCAGTCGATCGAGCCCGACCTGCTCGAGAACTTGAGGAAGGCCGATCGGAACGCTGACCTTCTGGTCTCGCGGGTAGAGCACAGCATCGGCAAGAGTTCCCAACGGGAGATACGGCCTTTGCGGCACGAAGGCGATTGGGCCTTTGGTTAACCTGATCCTACCGCTGCCAAAGGGCCAGATACCGGAGATCGCTCGCAAGAGAGTGGTTTTGCCGGATCCCGACGGACCGACAATCAGCAATGCTCCACCGCGTTCAACTTCGAATGAAACCCCTCGCAAAAGCGGTGTGCCATCAGGTAAGTCCAGATCAAGATGATCGACCGCAACTCCTCCGGCTCCCTTCCGCCGAATCGAGATTGACTGCGGCGCTTTTACCGCTTCGTGGACACAATCAAGCCTCTGGTCGAACTCGCCTAATCGCTGGGTCACCGCTTCCCATGTGGCGATGTCATTGTAAGAATTGATAATGAATGAAAGAGCGTTCTGGACGTAGGAAAACGCATTGACCGCCTGGAACAAACCGCCCAATAAGATCTGCCGCGAGAAGTAACGCGGCGAAACCACGATCACCGGGAAAATCAATCCAACTTGAGCATAAGCCTGCGTGAAGGTGCTGAGCCGGACCTGCTGCCTCATGATTTGCCGAAAATTGGCAAATACCGCACGGAAACGCTCATCGAAAAGTGCCAGTTCGACCGGTTCGCCCCCGTATAACGCAACGCTTTCCGCATTCTGGCGGAGGTGCACCAAACTGAATCTGAAATCCGCTTCGAAACGTTGGCGGGCAGAGTTCAAGGCAACCAAGGGCCGCCCAATACTAACCGCCAACCAAGTGCCAAATCCTGCGTAAATCAACGCCGCCCAAACCAAGTAACCGGGAAGCGGGAAAGTGCCAAATGAACCAAGCGGAATATTCGCCGTGCCGGAGAGCCCCCACAGAATGGTCAGAAATGAGAGCAAAGAAACAAACGACGAAATTAACCCGACCGAGAGAGTCAAAACGTAACCGGTAAACTGATTCAGATCTTCGGCGATTCGTTGGTCTGGATTATCCGCATCAGAGCCAAGTTGTAATTTATAATAGGCGCGATCTGCCAGCCACGCGGACAGATGCCGCAACGTCAGCCATCTGCGCCAACGAATTTGCAACCATTGATTCAGATAGAGCGCAGAAACGGAGCAGGCCACGGCGCAACTTACGAGAATCGCGAAGATACCGATCTGGCGGAAAAGTTCGGGCGCGTCGAAAGCCTGCAGAGCGTTGTAGAATGCGCGGTTCCACTCGTTGATACGAACTCCCACATAAACGTTCCCCAGGTTCAAAAGAACCACACTTAGAATGAGACCCCACGCGGCGCCCTTTTCTTCAGAAGTCCAATAGCGCCCCGCCAACCGCCAGGCGGTACGAGTGATGATTCTTCTAGGGGTCTCCATCGATGGATTCTCGTGATAACCACCTGTGTTCTGCAAGGGAACAATTATTCCGGGAAATTCCGGTCGTGGATCGGTAGGGCGACGCCGTACTTGGAGGGGAGCCGCTTTGGCGGGTGGCCCAACAATCCCGCAAAATCTCCTCCCAAACAAGGTGCGCCTCAGAGCGTGTTTAATAGGCGGCTCCCGGAAACGGGCCCCAGCGCGTCGCAGGTCAATCGGCTGCTTGCGGATGGATGACCGTTACGGAGGTGCTTGGCGAAAACATACGCTGGGTCATTCGCGGGAGCCGCCTGTTAAACACCCGTTTTGGTGGCACCCGCGCTCTGACAAATTTAGGGCAGGTGTTCTCCCACGCGCCAAAGCGGCTCCCCTCCAAATTCGTGGTATCCCCTACCGCCTAAACTGACTTCCGTGATGGCTCTCCGGCAAATACGGCCCGTGCTGGAACAGCTTCTCGCGCAATGTCCCGGACCGATACTCTTGCTTATACACGCCCCTTCTTTGCAGTTCAGGAATCAGCAGCTCGACAATGTCCTCGTAAGTTTCCGGCATAACAGCATAGACAAAATTGAACCCGTCGACGTCCGTTTCTTCGATCCATTCCTGAAGACGGTCGGCCACCGTTGTTGGCGATCCAGCCACCACGGGACCGCGTCCACCTAACCCGACCCATTGAGCGATCTCTTTTATTTTCCAGCGGCGGTTCGGGTCCGCAATCGTGAACGATTCCAATGCAGATTGGTTGGCATCCGTTTTCTTGGCTTGCAATTCATCCTCCGGCCCATAAGCGCCCAGATCGACACCGGTCCAGCCGGACATCAACGCCAATGCGCCCTTGAAATCGACATAGGAATAGTATTCCCCGAGCTTCGCCGCAGCTTCAGCGTCCGTCGGAGCTACGACAACGGTGAACATCGCAAATATCAAGATATTCTCTCGGCCAAGTTCCGCCGCCCGCTCTCGCAGATCCCGGACATAACTTTTCACAATTGCTGCCGTTGGAGCGGACACGAAGATGCATTCCGCATGTTTAGCTGCGAAATCTTTGCCTCTTCTGGAAGCGCCGGCCTGGTAAAGCACCGGCGTTCGTTGGGGTGACGGTTCGCTGAGATTGAACCCAGGTACCTTGAAATATTTTCCCGAATGATTGATACCACGGACCTTCGCAGGATCGGCAAAAACGCCTTTCATTCGGTCGCGCTGAACGGCGCTCGATTCCCAACTCTGTTCCCAAAGTTTGTAACAGACATCCATATATTCGTCCGCCAAGTCATAGCGATCGTCGTGCTGCGTCTGCTCATCGAACCCAAAATTCTTGGCGGCGCTATTTAGATAACCGGAAACGATATTCCAACCGAACCGGCCCTTAGTGAGATGATCTAGCGTCGATGCGCGACGAGCGAATGGATAGGGATGCTCATAAGTGAGAGCACAGGTCACGCCGAAGCCGAGATGTTCGGTGACACTCGCCATAGCGGATACTAACATCATCGGATCATTCACCGGAATTTGGACACCGCTGTGAATCGCAGCATCCGGACGGCTTTGATAAACGTCGTAGGGGCCGAGGACGTCAGCCAGAAACAGACCATCGAACTTACCGCGCTCAAGCAGCCGAGCCAAGTCCGTCCAATACTCTAAATCGATGTAACGTTCAGAGCGGTCGCGTGGATGACGCCACAACCCGGGCGCCATGTGTCCAACACAATTCATCGCGAACGCGTTGAACCGCATTTCCTTACTCATAACCAGGCATGCCGGGGCGGCGGAACACCATTCAAATAATAGTTCCCCAGCGCATAGTACTTCCAGCGCACCGGATCGTGCAGCGTGTGCACCCGAGCATTACGCCAGTGGCGATCTAACCCGTGTTTATCGAGGGTTGATTGGGTGCCGGCTAACTCGAACAATTTATTGGTTGCTTGAATGGAGATCTCCGTGGCCGCGATTTTGGCCTCAGCCACCGCCAATGAAGCTGCGTTGACCGTCTGGTCGTCCAACCGTGCGGCCGCGCGATCGACCTTCAGCGCGGCTCTTTCCATGAGGGCCTCCGCCGCATGCAGTGCATATTCCAATCTCCCCAACTCCTGAATGGTCAGCGGATCGTCACTGGCTCGTTCCACATTGGCGTCGATCCAGGGCCGGGACCGATTCTTTACGAATTCGATGGTGTCAGCAATGGCTGCTCTGGCGATGCCGACATCAATCGCCACGTGAATAATCTGCGAAAACGGACCTCGGGTTGTGGGCCGCTGATACGCCTCGTAGGATGGCAGAATTTGGTCTGGGATGACCCGAACATCTTTCAAAACCACCGTTCCGCTGGCGGTGGTCCTTTGGCCAAATGCGGACCAATCGTCGATAACCGTTAATCCTTCACTATGCCGGTTAACAATCGCCAGCACTCGGTTACCATCTGCGTTCGTCACCCGCACCGGTACCCAATGAGCAAAGAGCGCACCCGTGCAGTAGAACTTCTCGCCGGTCAGACGATAACCGTCGCCGTCAGGTACTAATTGAGTCTGGTTCGTGATAACGTTTTTGGTCGAACGCTCGATCGCCGCGTTACCCAGGCGCTCCCCTTTCAAGATACGCTCAAAGAAGAATTTCTTCTGACCTTCAGCGCCAATCAGACGAATCTCTTCGACGTTAGCATAATGGTTCTGTGGGATTTGCCCGATGGAGGCATCCGCCTCAGACACAATCGCGACTACTTCCGTAAACGTAGTCGTCGAAACTCCGGCTCCGCCATACTCTTTGGGCACCGTAATTCCCCAGAGACCGGTCTGGGAAAAAGACTCGATTTCGTCAAAGGGTAGACGGCGCTCCCTATCGCGTGCCGCCGATTCACGTCGAATCTGTTCTGCAAATAGTCGAGCCGCTTCCAATGCTTGCTCGTCACTTTTAATCCGCTGCGCTTCTGCCATATCAAAATTTGGGTATCTGAGGGGGATTGATCAAGCGATCGAACTGGAGAAACCGCTCGAGAATATCATCCATCCGGAGTAGGCGCCGCCGACCAACCAAACAAAGTCGATGCGAATTCTTTGCGCAATTTCTCTCCGCTCAAACAGGCGAACGAAGAAAGCCGTGAGCCGGCGAATGAAGGACTGCTGGACAAACGTTTGGGGAGCAGGCGACCGATCCTCGGATATGTCTACTTGCACAGTAGGCTTTAGAATCGATTGAAGAATTCGTCAACCGCCAGACGCAAATTCGGCCGCCCTTTCAGGGCGAATTCATTGGCGGGCCCAATCCAGGCGCTAAAGCCCTGGGCTATTCTGTTTCGCCATTTCATGGGATTTGCGCAAGACGCCCAAGCCACTCTAACGCTTCATCACGCCGCGCCGTCGGATGCGAGGACGAGAACGAAGCCGCACGCGTGCTACAAATCACTTTCCGTCGGTTGTCGCTTCTGGCCCTCGCATCGGCGTGTAGTGCCCTCTGAATAAAAAAACGAGGGGATAGATCATCGAGACTACAGCCTCCGCGATCGTCAGGGTCTCGAAGTTCCCGGCTTCTGAGCTGGCTTGCGCGGAGAGCATCAAAGCAATCGCTCGCATTCCGGCAACGAAGCTGACGGTATAAAGCAACAACATGATTCGAGTCGGTGCTTTGAAAAAGCAGTAGATCGCTCCCGCAAACGCCAGCAATCCCGCCACAGGAACCAGCTTACGCGTGCTGAACCACAGACTGAACCCGGCCAGCTCCTTACCCGCGATCGTGAGATCAACTGCAGCCACCAGCAGGACAACCAGCAAGATCACGACTCGCACCCATCGGTCATTGATCGATGGCATATGCCGGAGGCGAAGAGTAATCAGCACCACCGCGACTAATTGGACGATACTGACCGCAATGGCTTCGAACTCGGATGCTTGCGAAAAAAGGTTAACCCACAGCCACAGCTGGCAAGCGATCGCTAAAAAAATGCGTTGGCCAATTCCGAGTGTTCTGGAGGGGGCGCTGGGGTCCATGGTGTTGTGGTAATTTTCACCGCAAAAAAGCCGAGAGGTGAAAAGTGAGACGTGAAAGGTGAAAGGAAGGAACCGGAGACCGCACGCACGCTGATCTCGAAGGAGTATCACCTTCACATTTCACTTTTCACCTTTCACTTGTCGGTACGCTCTGCCGTGAACGTCAAGCAAATAACAGGCTATTTCGTGCTTAGAACAAGCTTTAAGAGGCCAGGAAACCGTTTGTTTAACTCGGTCTCGCGAATTGAAGTCATGCATTTCGTGCCCTCGGTGCGGGTGTAGATGAGGCCCGCCGCGCGCAAAACATCGAAGTGATGCGAACGGGTCGCCTTGGAAACGTCGAGCTCAATCTCGTTACATGCCAGCTCTCCTCGTTCACCGAGTGCCCGCACAATCGCAATTCGGCACGGATCTGAAAGCGCCTGCATCACGTCCGCTAAAGCGACTTCTCTCATTACGGGATGCGAATAGCACTTCATCGAGTGCGCAAAATATCATTTCCGTAGTAGTTAGACAATCGTCTTACTACGAAAGCGAAAGCCAGGCGGCGATTCGGATGGGGAGGGATCGCGTCCCCGCGATCCGTCTTTCTCGACGGCCCGCTGCAGACCCGATCAAGCGTTGGGTTATATGACCGATATACACCGGTTCGCTGCGCGCGAGGACGCGCGCCCTCCCGACTTCACCCGCTAACCACACCCAATTTGACATTCAGAAGCCAGATTGGAGAGTTCGATGTACATCGAAGGACCCATCGCGATCTCTTCTAGAGCGGTTGTGTTCGGAAGATCAATCAATGTGCGCGAGCTAGAGAGCAGCCAAAGGATGGGTAGCTAGCGGGAGCCGCCTGCTTTCACGTTTTTCGGTCCTAATTCGCGATAGTATTAAAATAACGCGGTGACGAGGCGCACGTTAAAGCGGCTCCCCTCCAGGTGGCGACCACGTCGGCCTCGCAAGCGAGGCAGCGCTCCACGGGTGTGGCCATAGTTGCGCCTTAAGCTTGCCATGGTCTCGCAGGCGAGGCACGCTCCACGGATGAAAGCCTGGATCGGAGCTACGATACTCCTGGCCGTCCTAATCCTGGTTGCGCTCCTGATCCTGCTCCAACGCCGCTTTTTTTATTTCCCTCGAAAATATTCTGCCGGCGAAATAGAAGCCGCTGAGAAACAGGGAGCCATTGTATTGGGCTATGACACATCCCAAGGCCGGCAAACTGCTTTCCTGTACGGGACTCCACCATCGGGGACATTGCTTTCCCGCCTTTGGATTGTTTTTGGCGGAAACGCGATGACCGCTTTAGATTGGATCGAGATTCTCCGGGAGTGTCAATTAGACGCCGGCGGCTTTCTTGTGGTGGATTATCCTGGCTACGGTCTTTGTGCAGGTAACCCAGGCGCCGATTCTATATTAGAGAATGCCATCGGCGCGTATCAGGCGTTGATGGAGAGTAAACGTTGGATCATCAGACGGCCACGTCTGGGAGTGCTTGGCTGGTCAATGGGAGCCGCGGTCGGCTTGCAGTTTGCTGAAAAATTTCCGGTACAGGATTTGGTGCTAATCGCTCCTTTCACCACCATGGAAGACGTGGTTAAACGATTCACCGGCATCCGGCCCGGAATGCTCTTGCTTGATCGGTTTGATAATGTTGGGGCGCTTAGCCGCCTGTGCGCACAAACACCACCACCGGCGGTGACCGTTGTTCACGGGGAAAAAGACGCCCTGATCCCAGTCAGCATGGGACGCTCACTGGCACAAAAGCTCCCAGATTCGATTGAATTTCACGGGATCCCGGGAGCCAGTCATACTGGTGTTTTCTGGGACGCTAAAGAGCTGATCTACGCGAAGCTTCGAGGAGAGTCTGCACCGTTGTCTTAAACTCCGGTGCATAGCAAAAAGCAGATAGCAGATAGCAAATGGTGGCGCCTCAGCCTTTTGGCGCCAGACTACGCTTCTCGACCGTTCACCGGAATCGTTAAGCCCGAGATATTGCGGGAAGCCAAGATGCGAACGCCGCCCGCGTCATCCTCTACTGCGACCGCATGGATCAGTACTCCTATGTGGTCGCGAGACGGGACTCGGATCGATCGACCGTCATTCATCTCAATTGAAAACGGGACAAAAACTGACGCCTCCAAATGTCTCTTAATGTCAGCGATCATCTTGATTTACCATAGCCAGATTAACCGCATTGCGCTTACGCACGCTACTACAACACCCAAGATTCAGCCTACACTTTCATGCGTTCAATGTGCGCGCCGAGGCTGCCGAGCTTCTCGTCGATGAGCTCGTAGCCGCGATCGATGTGGTAGACCCGGTTGATCTCGGTTTCACCTTCCGCTTGCAGACCTGCTAAGACCAAGGCAGCGGACGCCCTTAAATCGCTAGCCATGACTGGTGCGCCGCTGAGGCCGTTCACGCCGCGAATCTTTGCGGTTGCCCCATCCAGCTCGATAGCGGCTCCCATCCGCTTTAGCTCGGAGACGTGCATGAAACGTTGGGGAAAGATATTTTCTGTGAC
>JAFAHI010000405.1 GCA_019237325.1 Verrucomicrobiota bacterium
AAGGGGTTGCTAGAACACACCGTGCTCAATTCGGCCGAGAAGTTGGTCCACCTCTTTGATGCCGGGAGCAGTATCGATCAATTCGATTGGCGGGACACCGGCAAAATCAGGTTCAGGACTGTGGAGCCATTCCTTGACGGTTTCAGCATTGCCAAGGACGTCGCGTGCGTGCGCATAGAGAACGGCCAAATGATAGAGTGCATTTGATTCTCTCGAACTTAACCGCCCTTCATGCCGTCGCCGGCTTAATGTCCGGCTATCAATACCGACTATGCCAGCAAAGGTCAACGCACTGGTCCCGAAGAGCCCAGATAGATGATCAAACCAGCCAATGGGGAACCCGTCTTTTATAACTTGACGGACGGAAGCCGGATCTTGCACCGCCTCCTCGATTGCACCTTCTATAGTCCGCTCCACAGAAGCCAGCATAAGACAAATGGCTTACGCTAGCAAGCCAAATGCCTGGGAGGGATTCCACATGCCGAAAAATGTTTAACAGGAGCTCGCAGAGTCCGCAGAGGATAAATTGACTGAGGCGTCGCAAGTCTTAACCGAAAATCGAATTTGACTCTGCGCCCTCCTGTTCAAGAATTTCTGTCTTTTTGGTTCCGGCTTTGTGTGTCTTTGTGTTGCGATTTTCATTCGCGCAGCGCGGTGATCGGGTTAACTCGTGTCGCTCGCAAGGCAGGTACTAGACAAGCAAACAAGGCAGCCAAGCTTAAAACCAAGACGGCTGACAATAGCGTGATTGGATCGCCTCCGGAAATGCCGTACAAAAAGCTTTCGATAAATCGGACTAAAACTAAAGCCACTCCTATCCCAATTGTCAGACCGATCGCCACCAAGCCTAATCCCTGGCGCACCACCAATCTGATGATGTTTGAAGACTGCGCCCCGAGCGCGATCCGGACGCCGATCTCGCGTCTCCGTTCATTCACATAATAAGCTAGTAGACCGTATAGACCCACCGCGGATAGGAACAGCGCGGCGACAGAAAATATGGTGCCTAAAAGCATCCCTAACCTTTGCGGCGCGAATTTCTCCGCCACTAAATCTTCAAACAGCATGACCCGCGTTGCCGGCACTTCAGGATCAATAGCGGCCACTAGTTTCCGGATTTCCGGAATGAGTGGAGATGGATCGCCTGTAGTCCGCAGAAGCAGAAATTCTCGGAAGAGTCCTTGCACTTGGTGATCAGGGAAATAGGCCTGATAAGCCGGTGTGGGATTCTGCGGTCGATTATGCCGTGAGTTCTGTACCACACCGACAATTGTCCAGGTGGCGTAATTCAGGTGGCGACTTCCTCCCGGCAGATCAAGGATCTGTTTGCCGATAGGGTTTTCGTTCGGAAAATAGTGTTGAGCCATACCGGTATCGATGATGGCGACGAGTTGATTGCCAGCCCGATCATTGGCATCGAAATCGCGTCCCTGTAATAAGGGGATCTGCATTGTCTGAAAATAACCGGGCGAAACCACCTGCGCGCACATAGTGGGCTCTTTGCCGGGTTCCACTTCAGGTTGTCCAATGATCCGGAAAGGCACCGTTGGATCGCCAAAAGTCCATTCGTAGGGTTGTTCGGAATTCATGGCCGCGTCAGTTACACCCGGCAACCTGCGCGCGTTTTGCAGCGCTCGATCCCAAAGTACTGAGAGCTGGCTGGGATCTTTTTCGTACGTGGGCGTGGTAGGACTGATATTGGCGCTCAACAGGTGCTCAGCGTTGAACCCTAGCGGCAAAGAAAAAGCTGCATAGAAACTCCGTACCAGTAGCCCGGCTCCAACGAGCGACAAGCAAGCGAGCGCTACCTGGCTGGCAACTAACAAAGACTGAGCTCGCTGCCGATGAGGTCCGACAGTCCCGGCGCGGCCCCCTTCATCCCTCAAAGCCGACCCCAGATCGGTGTGAGAATTGCTCAAAGCTGGAAATAAGCCCGCAAGTAGTGCGACCAGAGCCGTCACGGAGACGATAAAAATGAAGGCGTTGCTATCTAATTGAACATCTTGGAACCGGCGAAAATTTTCCGGACTAACCTTCTTGATGAGCTCGACGGCACCCCAGGCAATTAATCCGCCGAGCACTCCGCCCATGGCCGAGAGAACAGCGGTCTCAAGGAGGAGCGCGAGAATGAGCCGTGCTCGAGAGGCGCCAAGCGTCGACCGGATGTTCATTTCTTTCCTCCGATCCAGGGCCCTGGCGAAGAGGAGGTTAGCGACATTCGAGATCGAGATCAGCAGCAGGCATGCGACAGCACCACCAAGGGACCAGATGGTGGTTGCATAACTGGATACGGTGAGTCCTACGAATGATTCTACCCGAATTGCATAGCCCTTTTCCGCATCAGGATAGCGTTGAGCGAGATTGTTTTGGACGACATTCAAGTCCGTTTGCGCTTGAGCCAGGGTTACTC
>JAFAHI010000466.1 GCA_019237325.1 Verrucomicrobiota bacterium
GTTCACGTGGAATCCGGTTCCTGGCGAGGAACAGGAAGACAAGCGTTTCTTGTGTTGTTACGCTGGCCGAACGGCCCAAGTAAAGAGTGATCCCAAAGGGTGGAGCCTGCGCTGGCAATGCCTTACCCGTATTGCCCCAGACGACGATTGGGACGGAGAAATCAAGTGGTCCACACGTCTGTGCGAAGCTGCGGAAGCGGCGCTCCGTAAGGCGGAGGAAATCCTCCTCGTCGAATGGCAAGTCTCACATTAGAAGAGGGAATCGCACGCAAAGCAGACTTCGCCCCATCTCCCCTCCGGCAGCCGCCGGACTACGGAGCGTCCGACGATGTTTTTCAGTCGCGCATGGCTGCCAGTAGAGGTCCCTCGTCCCTTACCCGCCACTACTGAGCTCGGTCAGCGTTTTCTCGGGGTGCCAAAACTGAGTATCGGCGCCGCCGTATTTCAGGACGGTGAACATGCCTACGGCTGCATGGTACAGGATATGGCAATGAAAAGCCCAGACCCCGGGATTGTTGGCGTCGAAAATCACTTTGATCGTAGATTTTGGAGGAACTATGACGGTGTCGCGTAGCGCTCCCTGGACCTTGGTCCCATCGATCTCGGTTACCTGGACATCGTGACCGTGCAGATGCATCGGATGAGTCATGCCCGTATCATTCCGGAACACGATTTCGACGCGCTCGCCTTCTTTCACATCAAGACTGTCTCGGTTCGGATAAACGACGCCATTGATCGTCCAATAATATTTCGCCATGTTGCCGCCCAGGACACAGGGCAACGACCGGTCCACGGGCTTTTCGGGCAATGGATTCTTGGCCTTCAATTGAAGCTCTTGACTGTTGTCCAGTCCGGCCGCAGCGAACTCGGCTTGGAAGGGTATTTTCGGGACCTTCGCGTTTTCCGTGGCCAAGACCACGCCGCATTGTTGCTTTGTCCCCTCGCCCTGAGCCACAATCGGAAAGGCGCCGCCTTGATCTGGGACTTTTATCAGCAGATCGATCCGTTGGGCGATCCCTAACTGGAAATAGTTCCCGGATACAGGCTCAACATCTTTGCCATCAACGGCCGTTAACTGGCCACTCAAGGCTTCTGTATTGACGAAGAAGTTGGTTGCCGCGGAACCCGCGATGATTCGCAAAAGGACACTATGACCAGGTTTGACCCGGAAAACCTCAGGATGGTCAACCCTGCGTCGGTTGGCTATGAGAGCATCGTATTTGATGTCGGTGTCGGGCAACTCACCTTCGACGACGGTGCGAGCGAATCCTCCGGATTCATCCCATTTCTGGGCATAAAGCTTTTGAGTAGCCGGTATCTTTTTCATGCTCATGCCGCCCATGCCCCGCATACCTACCTTCAGTTGCTGGAGGATTTTTGCCGGCGCAGTAAACGAGTAATCGCTCAGGAGCACCGTATATTGTTCGTCGGCCTTGGCGTTTTGCTCTTCGCTCGCCAGGATCAACGGCGCCGAAGCCAATAATTGTTCCTGTAACCCGTAATGGGAATGGAGCCAGTAAGTCCCGCTTTGCTTCAGCGGAAACTGATAATGATAGGTTCCGCCCGGAGGAATTGGGTTCTGGCTGACAAAGGGAACTCCATCCATCAGCGAACAGATTGAGCAGACCAATCAGGATAGCGATCGGCCTGAACAACTTTTTAGCGATTATCGAGTGGCCATGCTACGACATACTGGCTGAAGTAAACGAGGAGAATTAGGCGAATTTGATCGAGCTTTTTGTGGCTTTCCGCCTCTGCCGGTTTGATAGGTTACTCCTAACTTTTGGCGAGGATTTTGAGCAGGTGCCTCTTTCAGGACAAGCGAAAATCCCCGCTGTTCACCGCTTCGATCACCATCCTCTGAATCTCCTCCCGGCTGTGCTGTCCCGTTGTTAGAACGTATGGTTCGAGTTCTCTCAGCGACGAGAATTGATCCAGACGGGCCGGTCAGGATCAATATTTCGCCAGCGAGGTCAATCATACTTCAAAAGCATGATTTCAACACATCGGAAGCAACCGAAGAAATGAAGCCCGACGTTCACAATAAGAAAAGATCACAAAGGACGCAAAGAAATGCAGGACCGAAAAGCGGTTCGTCAGAAGGTCGGCGACACCGTTACAGACGAGTTGCATCTACGTTGGCGTTAGTCGTCTCGCCTAAATCTCTAGGATATCGGGTCCTCTGTCTTTGTGTCCTTTGTGATCTTTCCTTATTGTGAGGTTTCAATCCGTCTTCTCTTGCGGCTTTGCGTGAGATTTTCTGCTTCGGATGAGCTATGCCGCTTTGTGATGTTCCGTCTATTTTTGAGTTTTTTGTGCATTTTAGCGACTTTTCCTTCTTCTAGTGCTCTTGGAGAGCTTCTGTCGGGCGGCGAGCAGCCGGCAAAACAACCGGAGCTCCGGAATCGGATTGCGGATGCAGAGGTCGTCTACGTCGGCGAGAACCACGGGAGCCGCAAAGATCATATATACGAGCTCGAGTTGATCCGCGGGATGATACGGAGACGTATCCAATTTGCGGTCGGCTGGGAAATGTTTGATCGAACTCAGCAATCCGACCTGGATCGGTTCAATGAGGGTAGGCTATCACTAGCGGAGCTATTTACTCGCACCGGGTTCGAGAAATCATGGGCGACCTATTCACCACTGTACGCCAAAATTTTGGAGACAACGGCCCACGCAAAGGTACCGAATATCGGATTAAATGCGCCAACGGCGTTGGCACACAAAGTTGCGCGTGGCGAACCACTCTCGCCTGACGAGAAGAAACAGATCCCAACCGAGTTCCGAATTCCTGTAGGTGCTTATCGCCATTTCGTGGGGCTATTGGGAGAACATCCGGGAATGAACGCAGGTGATCTACCCCGTTTCTTTGCCGCCCA
>JAFAHI010000587.1 GCA_019237325.1 Verrucomicrobiota bacterium
ACGTGACGGTCGATAGCCCGTTACCTCAAGGGGACTACTTGGTTATGCAGGGTAGCCTCTATCATTTTCTGCCCGAACCCTATCCGATAGTCGACGGATGTTAAAAGCCGCCAGGCGCAATGTGATTATCACAGAGCCGGTTTGGAACCTTGCGGATAGCAAAAACTCGGTCGCGTCGTGGCTAGCGAGAAAGCTCGCAAATCCGGGTACCGGCGATCAGCCAAACCGGTTCAACGAATCTCGTTGTGAAGAGTTTGTGAACCAGTATAGAAAGAAAGACCTGGTAGCTGCCTATTATCCAGTCGCTGCGGGCCGGGAGCGCCTGTGTATGCTCCGTGGCGGTGCGGGGGAGGGGAAGGTAAAAGGTGATTGGTGAAAGGTGATTGGTGAGACCGCGGTGGGCACGAGCGCCTGATGAGAGGTAGCTTTCAATCAGACGTAATTACAGTTTCAATTGGACGTGCAATGCGTTTCAATCGGACGCTAATCCGCTTTCAAATAGACGTGGCTTGATGTACAATCAGCCGCGTGTATCCGCGGTACGTTCAATCCAGGGTCGAGGAAGCGTTGACCGACACTCGAGTCGTGGTGATGGTCGGTCCCCGCCAATCAGGCAAGACTACATGGAGACGATTCCGTTGCTGCCTTTGGCTAGAGCGGAAATCGAGGGAACACAGACATCGTTTTTAGCAGATCTTTTCGCTGGCCGACCAAAAACGAGCCAGGCATGCGTCGGCTCCGCCCTGGTCGAACGCGTGCTAGCCGGTGGTTACCCTGAAGTTCTTAGTCGTACGTCCTGGACACGACGGCATGCTTGGTTTCGGAGTTACTTAGATGCCATCATCAAGAGAGATGTAGCCGACGTTGCTGACTTGGCTCGCCTGGTGGAAATGCCTCGGTTGGTGGCGGCACTCGGGCATCAAGCAGGACAGCTTCTTAATTTTTCTGGTGCCGGCAGTGCAATCGGTCTTAGCCATGTGACTACGGCTCGATATACCCGAGTCTTGGAGGAACTGTTTCTTATCCGGATACTGCCAGCGTGGCACCACAATCGACTCAAACGGCTAGTGAAAACGCCGAAGTTACACTTCATGGATTCAGGGCTTCTGGCAGCACTGCGTGATCTGACACCGGAACAGATCACCGCCAATCGCACCTCTTTTGGCCCGGTGCTGGAGACGTTCGTCGTTAGTGAGATTCTGAAGCAGGCGAGTTGGAGCGAGCCTCTCCAGCTATTCCACTACCGCGACAAAGAGGGTGACGAGGTAGATTTGATCTTGTTGAGCGAGCGAGGTCAGTTGGCGGGGATCGAAGTTAAGGCAAGCGCCACCGTCCAAGCCGCTGACTTCGATGGGCTCCGCAAGTTTGCGGCGGCGGCGAAACAGCAATTCCGCGCTGGGGTCGTGCTGTACGATGGCGAAAAAGTGATCCCTTTTGGAGAAAAGCTGTTCGCCGTTCCGATTGCTGCACTTTGGTAGAAGAGCCTTGCGCAGAGGACATAGTGCGGCAGCCGCGGGTGTGGTAAGCCCTGAGAACGCAGTCGCCATGAACGTTCGGATGGCGACTGCGCGCAGAGCTTAGGCGCACGTGTCGCTCCGCAGAAACGATAGACTACGCCGCACCTTTAGGTCTTGTGGGCAGTCGCCGCTACCGGGCAACCACGCGTCCCACTATTAGGTTGACGTCTATGCGCGGCCCGCGGAAAGGCAGCGCTCCAGGGCTTGGGCGAAATCGGTCTAAAGCCGACGGAGCCTGCTGTTACTACCTCCCAGATTACGGCTTTCGCGGATGTTATAGATAGGCTTACCCTGAGACTCGTAGAAAGTGCGCATGATCATCTCGGCTAGCAGCCCCAAAAGGATGCACATCATGCCGATCATAAAGCACATCACAACGATCAAGGGCACTGGCGTTGTAATAAACGCGAAGTTATTGAAGATCTTGAGGTAAAGCATCCAAAGAAAGGCAAGGACACTCAAAGCCAGGCTGAAGATGCCGCAGCCGCCAAAGACGTACATCGGCTTTTGAGCCGCGCTATCGAGGAATTTAACGACTAACAAGTCGAGAAGCACTTTTGCGACTCGCTCCAACCCGTATTTAGAACGGCCGGCCCGCCTGGGGTGATGATTGACGACAACCTCGGTGATTTTTGCTCCATGCCAGTACGCGTAGATGGGTAGAAACCGGTGCATCTCGCCATAGAGCCGGATTCCATCGACCACGGTTCGTTTGTAGGCCTTTAATGAACAACCGAAATCATGCAGGCGAACACCTGAGACGAATGAAATCAGTTGGTTTGCTAAGATGCTAGGCACATTCCGCTGGATAAAATTATCTTGCCGATCCTTTCGCCAACCTGAAACCACGTCGTATCCGTGTTCGAGTAATGCCAGCATCTTAGCGATGTCGGCTGGCTCATTTTGGCCATCGACATCGATCGGAATCAAAATCTGGCCTTGAGCAAAGTCGAACCCGGCCATCATCGCGGCCGTTTGACCGAAGTTCCGGCGAAAGTGGATGACGCGAATGCGGTGTTCTTTCTCGGCAAGTCCGTTCAGGATTTCTTCGGAGTGGTCGGTGCTCCCATCGTTGATAAAGAGAATTTCCCAGCTCCGGCCGAGTTGTTCCATCTCCTGCTGAAGCCCTTGGGCTAGCTCCGGAAGAGTCGCCGCTTCGTTAAGAACGGGTACAATGACGGATATTTCTATGGCTTGGGACGGTTCGCTCTCTACTTCTTTCAGAAAAGGACCGGGTTGGACCGGAACGGCCTCGCGCGGGATCATTCAACTAAACTCCTCCGGGGGACTTGAAGGTGAAGCGGCTCGAATGTCAAGGGACTGTTGCTTCCTATACGTTCGGCGTTCGGCGTTTGGCGTTTGGCGTTCCACGAGATTTGGCTCGTGCTTTTGGGAAGATTGCCTAGCCGGCGTTGAAAAACGGCTCCGTAGGAGTCAAATCTTTATAGCTTGAGCGGGAAAAAACGGGACCAGCTCCGGAGGAGCGACATCGAATCCAGAACCACCTTCCATGTCGCTCCTAGCGGAGCTGTTCGCCTTTTACGTTACCATTGCTAAGGAGATTTCGCCTCCTACGGAGGTGGACATGGCATCGGCTGAATCAAGTCCAGAGCAAGATCAAGTTTGTCAACGGTCTGCTACGCTAAAGGGGCAGCTCGATAGCGCGGCAGGGTGGTTTTACACCAATGAAACGCCTTTAAGAACAGTTGGTGGTCACGAAAGAAAACGATCGCGCCCCAGGCTTGGTCGGGAACACTCGCCAGATTCGTGCCCATACGAATGAAGCTTTCAACCTCTGTTCGGAAGATCATCACATTCCAGTAATAGCCCTGTTTACGCAGTTCTTTGACTATCTCGGGTGTGGAAACAGGAGTCTTTTGCGGAACCCGGTCGGGGGCCGGCAGGATGTTATCGTCCGCAAATTCGATTTGGAGGACGGCGGCTTGGATCGAGTCGAGCGCCTTGACCAGGCCGGCATCGACATTTCCACGAGTTATATTTACGAAGTCGAATCTATCAGAGAAAGTCTTCAAATCTCCGAGCGGAGCGATATCATTCGTCGGTTCCAAGTGGTGAACCTCGTAACCAACTTCAGCGGCAGCTTTGGCGAAGTCGCTTGTTTTTGGCCCCACGTTAAGCAAAACGCTTCCTGGCAAGAAATTGAACAACAGCCCGGCCAGCTCTTGTTCGGGATCCGCATGCGAGAAGTTTCCGGTCCAGAACCATGGCTCAACTCGATTACTATACCAAGTGAGGAAAGATTTAAGGTTATTGATTTGGTCGTTAATTCTGGCCGCTTCTCCCGTGATTTGCTGGTTAATCCCTGTGATTTGCTGGTTAATCCCTGTGATTTGGTCGTTAATTCTGGCCACTGCTCCTTCGAGAGGTTCGATTCGGCCTAGGTTCTGAAGCGCCAAGTCCAACTTCCCAAGCGCTGCATCCAACTTAAAGCGAACGTCATCAATCCCGAGGGACCGCTGACCGGCTTTACTGATTTCGTCTTTTATCTTACCGACGATTGGCATAGTTGAATTAGAGCAAGTTGATCGCCCGGATAATCGCGGATTCGCGGGCTAGCTCCAGGCAAGCTGCTCGGCTACCGACGATCTCACGAAAACCGTGTCCTGTTGAATTAAGCGTCCGCTGCGGGATTGCCGCCAGCTACCGGCAGTGTCGAAATATTCAAAACCGAGAGCGTGAAGTTTCATCAGCATTTCAAAGAGGGTTTTTGCTGACGGAGTGAAACGATCGAGGGAGAGCTCAAGACAGACAACGTCGATCTGTTTCAGAAAGTGATTGGCACCGTCGAGCACCAGATGCTCGGCCATTTGAACGTCTATCTTCAAGATTCCCTGACCTTTAATGGACAATGTCGAGCTGATTTCATCCAAAGTCCGTATTGGCACTTGTACTTTTTCCCAACTGCGGTCGGGTGATCCCTCGGCACCATCTAAGAAACTGCTTGAATATAGGTCCGAGGACACGTTGAGGTTGGCTTGACCCGATTGATCGCCGGCGGCTGCCGCAATGGCGACGAATTCCGGGTGCATGGAGTAAATCTGATTATCCAGCCGCTGATATCGTTCCAGCAATGGCTCGACCAAATAAAACCGGCTCTCTGGAAAAACCCGGCTGGCGAGATGCGACCAAGAGCCGGTAGACGCGCCTACGTCAACAATAAACTCGGGTTTGTAGCCGGTTTGTGATAGACGGTGAAGCGCCTGGAAGTAAGCATGCATACTCCAATGAACGCTCTTTGGCGGTGGGGGGTCTACATAAGGCACCGTGCGTTCCAAATCCTGAGAGAATCCGATTGCCGCCAAACACTTCGGCGGCGGGAATCCATCTTGCAATGCGTCCAGTAACCACGCCAGAATCTCACGATTCTGCGACATATCGGTTTGGGTGGAGTCTTGTCCGTTGATGCCGGTGAACCAGTCGGGCAAAAACCATAGTCGCTTCCCGAGGTTTGCCTGCACGGAGGCGCATAGAGGGAGCGAAAGGCTGAAAGTGATCCCCGCTTTTTCGATCGCCTCGCTCAACAGGGAATCGCCCGAACGATCGTTTAGAAAAGGTTGTTCATCGACTAAAATGAGCGCTAACGGGGAGCCGCTAATCTCCGCAATTGCGATGGCTGCAAACAGACCTTCCGCATTCTTTGCTACGGCTAGTATTTGATCAATCGGAAAGTTGGCGAGTTCTTTGGCTGCTCGAGCATAGGCGGCGGCCCGTTGCTGAGAGTTTGAGGGCTTGCCGAGAGTTAACCATGACAGTTCATTACCCAGCCGGCCTTCCGAGATGAGAACAATCAAATTGTCTCTATTCGCCAAGCGCGAGTAATCCACGAAATCCGCCGGCCGCTGTCCCCCCAAAATTTCTGGGTGTAAGATACCGATCCTGGGCGAATCACTCAGCTCAAGGTCGCTGAAGGCTTTTATAGTGCCAACCTGATTGGCCACGGTGTTCAGGCGAGCGTGCATAGCATCAAGCTGACCGCACACCGCTGCCAACAAGCCCAGTTTTCCTTCGAGATGATAGAGCCTTTCCAATCTCTCTAGCGCTACGTCCAGCTGGAACCGAATCCCATCAAGACCAAGCGCTCTTTGGCCAGTAGTGCTGATTGTGTCTTTTATCTTGCCAACAATGGACATGTCGTTTGCAAATAAGTTAGCGACTGAATACGCGCAAACCATGCCTAATCATGCGGGTCGCAAATTCTAAGGGGTAAAATGGCCGCAGATTGAGCAGATTCAACACGTTATCGAGATGTGCCTTTCTCGCGTTTCCACTAATTTTTATTGATCTGAATAAACTTTGCTCTGCTTGGCCGCTTAACCGGTTGATCGGTTGGCCCCCTCCGTGTTTAATGCAGTGAAGCTGGGGCATAAGGCGCGCCGTTCGCACTTTCCAGCAATAATTTCTCGAGTACCGAATGCGAGATCTTCTTTTTAGAATTTGGCGCTACCTGAACTACCCACCGCATATACACGCGAAAGTGGAAGAGATCCGGCATTGGATGAAAGATCTTTCACAGTGGATGAAAGATCTTTCACGTTGGATGCAAAATCTTTCAGATTACTTCCCGCCGCGGGCGGAAAATACTTGGAAAGTGGATGCAGCCGTGGAGAACTTTCGGATCAAGATCGCGGCCGCTGAAAACGACATGCGGTACCTGAAAACGATGGTGGCCGGGTTAGCGATCCAACTCGCCAATATTCAAGATCAACTCAGATTATCGCAACCCTGGTTACCGTCGCCGGAGGGATGTGAGCAGAGACCGGAGAACTGCTTGCTCACCTTTTTGGCGAGTTTCATTCCGACGCCGATTACCCTGAATATTGAGGTCAGCGACGGAAGTCTCGTTGAGTTGCTGCTCGAAGGGGGGTTTGAGGTGTATGCTTTTGAGTCAGACCCGACTTCAGCCAGGAGACTACAGGAGCGATTGAGCGACCACTCCGGTCTTCATGTGCTCAAAGCGACGATTGCGTCTTTACCGACTCTCGCCGAAGAGAAGAAAATCCCCGCTGATTTTTCAGTACTGAGACTGATGCTGGCGGACCTAAGCGCCGCGTTTACGCCAGCTAAGGAATGGTTGTCTCCAGATATATTGGAGGCGGTGTACTCAACCGTCAACGAGGGCCTGGTGGAGGCCGGCACCCCAGGGAAAGGCATCATTCCAGAAATGCGGAGGCGTGGTTACCCTTGGACACTGTTCATCTTCCGCATTGAAGGTGTCGCGGCGGTCAGGTTTGCAGCGAATTTGGCAAGCATTCCGGATATGACATCCGGGAGCGTGTTCTTCTTTAAAGATTACCACCTTTTCGAGCAAGCGTACCGCTGGTCGCAAGCCGCGTTACCTAGGTCACAGCACGGTTGAACTAAATGCTTGGCACCTAGTCACGCAGCGGTAAGCTCTCTCGCTGTGGAGAGCAAGTTCACGATCGACTATTTGCGCGAGACGAAGCTGTTTCTGGCTTTCAAGGATGCCGGGTTTGAACCTCGGGTTTTCTTCGAGATCGGTTCGTCCAATTCGGCTTGGTCTTATCAAATGGCGGAGATTTTTCCGGGAGCACGATTCCACTTGTTTGAACCTCTGCTGGACCATAAAGCGTATTATCGGGAAGGCACAGAGGGGGTGTTGCGGGCGCACCCTGACTTTCGCGTACACAAGGTTGCTGCTGGCGATATAGACGGCACCACAAAGATGGGGGTGGACGCATCTGGCTGCGGCGCCAGCACGTTAGTGACTGAAACGAACGAAACGTTCACTGAAATAATCGAAGTCCCGATTCGTCGCCTCGATTCTTTAGTGTTTGAGCAGGACTTGCCGCGCCCAGAGGTTCTGAAGATCGATGTTCAAGGTGGCGAGTTAGGTGTTTTAATTGGGGCCGGCTCGCTATTAGACACCGTCCAGCTGATACAGGCTGAGGCGTGGTTCACGCGTGGATACTGGAACCAGACCCCGTTGCTGCAGGAAATTATGGAATACCTTAGCGCCAAAGGCTTCTTATTCGTTGCGTTCGGCAGCTGCTTTTACAGCGACTTGCATGAACTCTCTCATGCCGATGCATTCTTTGCGCGAACTGACCTCTTACGCCGTTGCGCCGCCGCGCTACCGAAAGGCTCATTGACCAGTTAGGGTTAGAAACACAGCCGAAGCGACCTCCCTTTAAAACTCATTTCGATACCTCCGTTTGCAGTAGTGATTGGAATTGATTGTTAATCGGTTGGCCGGCAGCCATTGATTCCCAAAGCCAGCTTGATAGATCTCTGCTCGAGAAAGTTGGGCTTAACTGAGCGGCGCGTGCGCGGATTCGAGCCGAGGAGTTACTTTCGGTAACCAAGTCGACCGCTTCACGGAAACTGGCCCCCGAATACTCGCAAACAGTGCCCAGATCTAGACTATAAACAAACCGGGCCGCTGCGGTTTCTTTATGCCCCATGACAATCAAGGGAACGTTCGCAACCGCCATCAAGTAGATGATCCTGGAGGGAAGACTCGCGCGCGCCAGCCACTGATGGCTGTCAGAGTCGTCTAATGTTCCGGCTGGGATAACCGCGAAATCCGCACTCCGGGCGCTCTCGATCAGCGTCGGCTCAGGGACGTGCGAGTGAAGAACGATTCCATCCTCAGCTAGCGCTTTTGGGTCCAAAGTCATAAATGGTTTTCCAGCGTTCCCGTACCAGTCGATCTGCAAACCAGCGAGTCGGATGGTGGCCCTGAACCGATCTAATGTGTATGGGCTCCACAGGTTCCCGATCAGGATCCCGCGAGGGGGGGAATTCGGGATAAATTTATAACCGGCCGGAACAAAAACCTTAGGGTCGGCGACTGGCGGGACAAACCAAAATTTGCGTCCATACTTTTCCTGGTAAGCAGCGCAAAGAGCCGGGGAAATCGCAAAGCAAATTTTGGCGTTGTCAACTAACGCTCGCATAAGACCATCGGGAATCTCTTTGACGTGAATGTTCTGATCATCCATGAGGTACAGAGCCAGAGGTGCGTGCGTGTAAGCCTGGGCAACCAGCGCCGAGTAAGCATCGTCCTTATAAAACGGTACGCAGAGGATGCGTTCGACCGCTCTTTTTTTAAGCAGCCGGCGTATGCGCCTCCGCCCAGAGCCAAAAGCAAGTCTCGGATGACTTATCCGGACGGCCGGTACGTCGATGTCATGGCTTTTAAAGAATTCTTTCGAATAGAAAACCATCAGGTTTGCCTCATTGCGGAGAATGCGAACCAGGAGCGCACCGGTTCCGTGACGGGCGGACAATTCCGCATGGGTTACGACTAGGGTATTGCCGGTCGAGCTCACGACATCTTTAGCTTGGTTCAACTTCGAGAAACTACTTTTTCATTCCAGCGATCGGGATAGCAGGCTCATTTCTGTCCCTTTTGCCAACTTGGCGGAATCACGATCGACCGAAGCCGCTTGTGCTGTAGATAGTTTCCACAACGCGAAGTACAGACTTTGCCTCGGCTATCCCTGGTCGAGGTTGCCGTTGTTGCTCAATATCGGTTACAAACTCTTTTACCTCGTGGGCCCAAGACTGATCGCCCCTAGGGAACTCAAAAATGGTGGTTTCCGGAGGCCCCATTTCCGGCAGCATGCGATAGTAACTGAGGCGTTCCGTACCGTAGCTGCCGCCAAGTCCATCGATCTGCAGTTTAGCGTGGCGAAAATAGATCTCGAAACAAAAAAGGTTTTTCCATTCCGAACAGCTCACATGTAGCCACGCCGTACGTCCGTCCGCCGTGCGCAAGTTTAGGAAAGCGTTATCGTCCACTGGCATATCCCAGTAGTAAGTGGAAGCGTGACCATCGACTTGAGCCCATTCCCCGAGGAAAGAGCCAGCCAGATCGATCAAATGAACCCCTTGATCGATCAATTCTCCTCCACCGCTCAGCTTTGGGTCCGCCCGCCATTCCCGGTCATAGCCGCGGCGGCCACCGTGTCCGTAACGGCCCCTGACTAAGAACGGATCACCAAGCTGTTCCTGGACAATCAACTCTCTCGCTTTGAGGAAGGAGGGATGGTAACGATGGTTGTAACCGATGCGTACCAGGGATCCGCTGAGATTTGCGTTTTTTTCGATCTCCTCCAGGTCAGCGGCGCGGATTGCTGCAGGCTTCTCGACGAGCACATCTTTTCCGGACTTAACTGCGGCGAGAGTGATGGGGGCCAGAACCGAGTTAACGGTCGAAACGATAACGGCAGTGACCTCCTTGCTTTCCAGAGCTTGTTCGAATCTGTCAGTCGGTATGCACCCTTGATGTTGTCTCCCGACCTGTTCTGCGCGTGAGAGGTCAAGGTCGCAGGCGTAAAGAAGGGTGCCCGGAGGCACTGCTGCCGCCCGCCGTTGCCCAATCAGGCCGCAACCTACCACGGCGAAACCAATAGGCTTTGATTGATCCATTCGTGTTGCAGTCTAAATAAGCGCATGAGAGGGGGGAGTTCGAGAAGTTCGAACGTTTTTGGCTTCCGCGAATTGCTTGAATTCATTTAATTCCTGCGCCAATGGTTCATGCTCTTCATGATCATTGTTCGTTCACCGCTCCGGATATCTCTCGGTGGAGGCGGCACCGATCTACCGTCTTATTATCAGGAACACTCCGGCTTCCTCATCGCTGCCGCTATCGATAAGTATGTCTATATCACGTTGCATCGCACCTTTGTTCAAGAGTTGATCGTTAAGTACTCCAAGCTTGAGCGAGTATCGTCAGTCAAGGAGATCGAGCACCCGATCATCCGAGAGGCGCTTCTGCTGGTGGGAGTGGATGCGCCGTTTCTTGAAATTACTTCGATGGCCGATATCCCCGCCGGGACCGGTCTGGGGTCCTCCGGCAGTTTTACTACCGCTCTCTTGAAGGCTTTGCATACACTGAAAAAAAATTTGATTCATCCCGCGGAATTGGCGGAGCAGGCCTGCGATATCGAAATCAATCGTTTAGGAGAGCCGATCGGCAAACAGGACCAGTACATCGCTGCTTACGGAGGCATCACCTGTTTCAAGTTTATGCCTGATGGTAGGGTCGACGCCTGGCCGCTCAAAATCAGCGAAGAGACGCTCTATAACCTGGAAGATAACCTGCTTCTTTTCTTTACCGGATATTCACGTTCCGCTTCGTCGATTCTGGGAGAACAGAAAGCGAAAACTCTGGCTTCCGACCAGGCGATGGTTGACAACCTTCATTTCGTTAAGGACCTGGGCAAGCGAAGCCAACAGGCGTTAGAAGCCGGCGATCTGGCTGAGTTTGCTCGACTCATGCATGTGCACTGGCAACGAAAGAAGGAGCGCTCCGGAGCGATGTCCAACCAGTCTATCAATGAGTGGTACGATTTTGCGATGGCAAACGGGGCCCTAGGAGGAAAATTGATCGGCGCGGGAGGCGGCGGATTTTTAATGTTTTACGCCAAAGATAAGACCCAACTGCGTCATGCTATGCGAGAAAAAGGCCTGGTAGAGGTCCGATTCAGGTTCGATTTCGAAGGTACGCAAATCGTTACTCAGTCCTGAGCGATACGCTGGTGACCGATCGAAACGTTTCTGACCATCTCGATTTTACGTTCTCTGCGATCTTTTGCGGCTAAACTTTCTTGAACATGGAGCAGCTTCCAGTCGTGATTCTCGCCGGTGGCTTGGCTACTCGGCTTCGCCCGATCACAGAAACCATCCCCAAATCTTTAGTTGAGGTAGCCGGCAGGCCCTTTTTGGCGCATCAGCTGAAATTGCTGCGTGCCCGCCAGGTAACCGAAGTAATCCTCTGTGTCGGTTACCTGGGCGAAATGATCCAGCGAAGCTTTGGAGATGGATCCGAGTACGGTCTCCGGATCCGCTATTCCTATGATGGGCCCGAGCTTCTCGGCACAGGGGGAGCAGTCCGGAA
>JAFAHI010000654.1 GCA_019237325.1 Verrucomicrobiota bacterium
CGGCTGCCCAAAAAAATCAGATTCGGTTCTCCCCGATCAGCAGAAGCGATTCAACCTTGCGCGGTCACTATCCAGCCGAGCTGAAGCCCATCGCCGACTTGTTGCCACAGCCTCCCGATGGACATCTGATAGTGCCGGCCTACCCAGAGGGCGGCAGGATCGTGCTAGACGGTTGCCACTTTGTTTATGACCACTCCAAGCGCCGCTACCTGCCGGTGACGGAAACGGACTTCTCAAAAGACCCCACGTTTGGTTTCTCTCATTATCGGCTGTCAGAGTGGGTTGAGGAAAAGTCAAAAGGCGCCTGGAAAGCGAGTCAGGTGCTGTCCATACCCATAAAGATGCTGAGAGAAGGCGGGCCAGACGAGGTGGCCTCAGTTCTGCTTCAATCCGAACACAACACCCCCATTGTCGTAGACACCGTTACTGACGCCGATCTGGTCGTGCTGTCGGCCGGACTCCTCCGCGCTGAGAACGCTGGGAAGAGATTTCTTTGCCGGACGGCAGCTCCATTTGTCAGAAGCAGGTTGGGCGAGCTCCCAGGAGCTATCCTGGATCCAAGTGTAATTGGTTCCGGTCCGGGTCTGGTACTGGTCGGCTCCTATGTGCAACGCACCAGCGAACAACTGGCGGAAGCTCGCGCCCTCCCAAATGTCGACTCGATCGAACTTCTGGTTGACCGTCTGTTCGAGCCCGCCGAAGCCGAGCGACATCTAGCAGAGGTAGTCCAAGCCATTGAATCGAGTCTAGCGGCGCAAAGGACGGCCCTCGTATTTACCACTCGAGGTCTCGTGTCTCAGCGTGGCCAGCTCAATCACGTCCAGATTTCCGCTATTGTTTCTGCGGCTCTCTCCAGTATCCCGACCAGGCTCAGCCAGCCGCCAACCTGGTTGGTGGCCAAAGGCGGTATCACGTCGAACGACGTTTTGACCAAAGGCCTGAAAGCCAAGAGAGCCCGGGTTCTCGGCCAGGTCGCTTCCGGGGTTTCCGCCTTAAAACTCGGGCCGGAATCTGCTTCTCCGGGCCTGCCTTTTATCGTTTTCCCTGGCAACGTCGGCGGCCCATCGACTTTGGCGGATCTCATAACGAATCTGAGTGCAGTGCGGTAGGGCGAAAAACTGGCGGGGCGAGGCCCCGAATAGCTCACTGCATTCGCAGGGCCGCCAATTTCCTTGTGCCATATCGCGCCGTTAGGCCGAAACGCGCGCCGAGCCGTGGTCTATCGCTATTCCACGGCTCGGCGCGTTCTATCGTCCTAACAGCATGATGCGGCCAGAGGAAGTCAGCGGCTCTGCGGCTCCGTTCAGTTGTTCGGGAGCCTCGCCCCCCTACCAGTTCTTCGCCCTACCGTTTTCATTTTGCCCGTGGCGTCCGAGCAAAGTTTGGAGCAGATTAGCCCTCAATCGAAACCATGGAGCAGGATCATAACCCGGCGCCAGACGGAAATGAGGATATAACCCCACCCCTCAGTCAAGTTGCGAAGAAGAAAATCCTGTTGGTAGACGATCATCCGATTTTTCGGCATGGTTTAACGGAACTACTCGACCGGCAGGTTGATCTCGTGGTCTGCGGTCATGCCGATTCCGCTCCGAGCGCGCTGGAGCAGATGCGCAAACTGAATCCGGACTTAGCGATCCTCGACATTACTCTCCGGGGCACCAATGGCATTGAGCTAGTGAAGCTGATGAAGGCCGAATCGCCTCAACTCCCGATTCTGGTTCTCTCAATGCACGATGAGTCTTTGTATGCTCTCCGCGCCCTGAAGGCAGGCGCCCTCGGATACGTGATGAAAGCCGACGGCGTTCAACCGGTTCTGGACGCCATTTATCGCGCGCTGGCAGGCAAGCTTTTCGTCAGCCAACGCCTCGGAGAAACACTCATTTTCAAAGCGATCCATGCGTCGGAAAGCGATTCCCCTTCGCCTGTCGACCGCTTATCCGATCGTGAACTAGAGGTTTTGGTTATGCTGGGACGGGGACACAGCACCCGATCAATTGCAAAAGAGATCAATCTCAGCGTGAAAACCGTTGAAACCCATCGAGCTCACATAAAAGAAAAGCTCGGCTTTTCGGACGCGAACGAAATGGTGCGCTTTGCAATCGACTGGGTAGCACACCAAGAACAGAGCTGAACGAGCGATCGGTTGATTCCCGTACCTCGCGTTGATAGGTCTTCTCGCTCGTTGAAAAGACTGGCTGGACACCAGTTTCTCTCTCCATGCTACTGGCGTCCAGCCGGCAGAACCCCATCCATGGTGAGGTTATACTAAGCCGCAAGCTCAACGCCGCTAGGCAAAAGCGATCAGACTTAGCCCTGATTGAACTATCAGGCGCTGTTGAAGGTTACCGTTCTCAGTTCACGGTTCACAGTTCGCCGTTCACGGTTTTTCCCATTAGTCCCATTTGGTCCCATAGGTCCTATCCGTTCCAACGCCCGGCCGCAATCCACCCCGGTAGGTCTGGTCGAGCGGGTGCCGCGAAGCGCTTCGAAACGTGAACGGCGAACCCGGAACCGCGAACCGCGAACCGAGAACCGAGAACCGAGAACTGTGAACTGTGAACTGTGAACCGTGAACTGTGAACCGTGAACCCCTACAGGATCGCGAGGGGCGATTTGTTTCGAGGAGGCGGAAATAATGCGTCCAACTCGGAAAGGATCTTCCCTGGAATCTGAATCTCCGACGCCTTGTGGTTTTCGATGACATGAGCTTCGGATGCCGCTTTGGGAATCACGAGAATGCCCTCCTGATGCAGAAGCCAAGCTAACGCCAGCTGAAATCGGTTCGCATTCGCTTTCCGGGCAATCGAATCCACTTTTGCGGGAAGCCGTCCCTGTTCCACGGGCGAATAAGCCATGACCGGCATTTTCCGGCCGCGACACCAAGGTAAGAGGTCCCACTCAATTCCCCTGCGGGTGAGGTTGTACAAAACCTGATTCGTAAACACCTCTGTCCCGCCTGGCACGGCGGCCAGTTCCTCCATATCGTCGACATCGAAGTTACTGACACCGAACTCGCGTATCATCCCTTGCTGCTTCAGCTGCAGAAAACCTTCAAAAGTCTCGGTCAACGGGATCGAGCCGCGCCAGTGAAGAAGATACAGATCGAGGTAATCCGTTTTTAGTCGTTTGAGGCTTTGCTCGCACGCAGTCAGTATCCCGCTCCGAGTCGCCCGGTGTGGGTAGACCTTGCTCACGAGAAAGATATCTTTTCGCCGCCCGGCAATGGCCTCGCCGACCAATGCCTCTGCTCTGCCTTCCCCATACATCTCCGCCGTATCGACCAAGGTCATCCCGAGATCGAACCCGAGTTGTAAAGCCCTGAGCTCGGATCGATGCCGATCCGTTCGTTCTCCCATCCTCCATGTCCCCTGGCCTAGACGAGTTGGCAGTTCGCCGTTTGCGGTTAGCAGTTCGCGATTCATCTCGTTCTCGTCCTCGTCATCGTTCTCGTCCTCGATTGGAGTCCACGGTCGCCAGTTCCCTGTTGAAGGTTAGCCCCGGCGACCGCCCGTCCTCACATAAGTCCCATCAGTCCTATAGGTCCCATCCGTCCTACCCGCAAACCGCCAACTGACTCCAGCAAGCCGCGAACTCCCTTGCTCCTTCTGCCAATTTATGGAAAATACCGCGGACGAGACCACCGAGGGAAAGCCGCGATGCCTTTTCGTTCGCCGAAAATTACGAAGTCTGAACGAATCGCACCATCGTCGGCAACCTGTCGCGCCGAAGCGGAGCAAAGGCGGATCTCCGCGCCAGCCGTTGCTTGGCCCCGAGAAATCCAAGGGACTAGCACGCCGGCGTTTTACCAGACAGGTCTTTTCCGGCTCCTGCTGGTCTGGGCAAGCCTACTCGCCATTTTTTATATCGGGTCGTGCGGGTACCCTCGGCTGTTGGACCAGATCGATGGTCAATATGCCGGTGCAGCCAGGGAAATGATCTCGCGAAACGATTGGCTCGTTCCCACTCAAAACAGCATCCCACGACTCAGAAAGCCCCCGCTTGCTTATTGGATGGAGATCCTCTCGCTTCGGACCTTTGGCGAAAACGAATTCGCCGCCCGATTGCCGATCTGCCTCGCTACCTTCGCCTGGTTCATCGCGACCGCCGGATTGGCCTACGAATGCAGTCGCGACAAACTGACGAGCCTGGCGAGTTCCCTTATCCTGGCAACCTTCTTTGGAACATTTCAGTTCTGTCACCTGATTATGCCAGAGCCAGCGTTCGGGTTCCTGACAACGTT
>JAFAHI010000728.1 GCA_019237325.1 Verrucomicrobiota bacterium
CGCCGCTATAACAACCCCCTGGCGAGTGTCGACGGCAAACCCGTGACTTCCGCAGGTCTGTCACAAATCTATGCCGGCCCGGCTGCAGCCCAGCTGATCGGGGTCAGCCAGATTGATCCTCGAGTACCCGACGTGATCGGGATTGCTCAGTACGGGGTCGTGTACACCAGCCACAAGGCGAAGATTGCGGAGCACGGGGGTGATCACAACGAGGATCGGAATGTTCCAATTCTGATTACTTGGCCCGGAGCGAAGCCTGGCCTGAATGTTACCACGCCGGTAGAGACGACACAGATCGCCCCAACGATTCTGGAGCTGCTTGGCCTCAGCCCAAGTGAGCTTCAGGCAGTTCAGATTGAAGGGACACAGCCGCTGTTTTAGGCGCGGGGTATTTGGGATATCAAGAACCGGCTACCGCGCTTCTGGTGGTGGCCGGCTCTGTGGGGTAGGAGTTAGGAGCTAGAATCCGGGAGCTAGGAGGTGCAGACGCGAAGCGTCTTAGCCGCGAGGCGGTCGCTTAGAATAGCCGCGGGCGAAGCCCTAGGAATCGAGGCAAACGCCGAAGGCGCGTCTCTGGCCGGTCTTTTTAGGTGTGGCCAATCTCTCTTTCGCGCTTCCAGCGCTAGATCCTTTACTACCCGCTTCCTAGGGCTGCGCCCCAGGCTATTTTGAGACGCCGCTTCACGGCTGGACTGGTACCGTTGCCATCCCATTCTCCCAGCGCCTTACTTTTGACATTTCCCAACCTCCTTCGATATTTCGCGGGAGTGAGCAATCTGGACTTGAACAACTTGTTGGACGGGTGGTCGCATGAACCCGGACAGGTAAAAGCGCGTAAGATCGTGGGTAATGATGGGCGTGAAAAGCTGCAGCTTCGGATTGACCTCGGAGTCATCCAAATGGAATTGCAGGGTCGGCCGGACGGCGAGCGGCCATTCGGGCATGAGTCGTTGCTCCAATATCATCAGTCACGAGCGGGCACCGCTGAGACTCGTGGTACAACATACGACTTGGGTGATAGCGATCTTGTCGCCCTACAGCAGGAAGCGGTGCAGTATTATCATCGTTACTTAAGTCTCTTTCAGCTGCAGGACTATCCTAACGTGGTCCGGGACACCGCACGGAATCTCGAGGTCTGCGATTTTGTTGCGAACCATGTTCGCGAAGAAGAAGCGAGGTGGGCATTTGAACAGTTCCGGCCCTACATCGTCATGATGAACACTCGGGCCCAAGCGTCGATCGAGATTCAGGGCGGACGAGTAGGACAAGCGATCCGAGCCATTGAAAGCGGTATCCAGCAGATCGAAACCTTCTACCGATCGATCAGCCAGCCTGAATGGATTGAGACGAGCTCTGAGCTCGCCTTTTTGAATGAATGGTTGTCTGAAGTTAAAGCGAACCTTCCATTGAGTCCGTTGGAATTAATGGAAAGAGATTTGGAACGCGCGATCGCGGATGAGGCCTATGAACGGGCTGCGGAGCTGCGCGATGCGATTCAAAAACTTTCGAGGTCACCGGTAAAGGGTAAGGGATCTGAGGCCTGACGGATGTTGTAGGGCGAGCTCCCGAATAACCAATCGATTTAAACGAAGAGATTGGTAAAACACTGTCTGATGGGGTTGTCAGGCCGTTAATCGCGCCGAGCCGTGGTCTATCCTGGGCCACGGCGCGGCGCGTCTACCGGCCTTGCTCACCGATTGGTGGCGTTTGTGAGGTCAACCCTTGGCCAACCGCTCGGGCTTTTCGGGAGCCTCGCCCCCCTAAATCGGGGCCCCTCCGGTGCCGGAGAGCCGCCTCCCGCCGATCCTTTACAACCCACGGCACCCCCTCCATATTTGGGGTCCCATCGACGCCGCTACGTTCGCGATCGGATCCCTTATGAAATCCAGCCTCAGCACCTTTGCGACCCTGGTGTTTCCTTTAATCGCCATCGCCCAGTCTGACCACAGCAGGCCGAAGTCCTCGCTCACTCTGAGTCAGCTTCAAGAACAAGCGGCCAAGTTTAATACGGTTCTAAGTCCTCTCAACTGGGATACTACTCCGGAGCAGATCACCAGCGAAACCGATGCCGCCATCGCTTCCGCCAATCGGGAGTTGGACGCAATCGGCAAGCTTACTGCAAGCCAGCTCAAGTTTGAGAATACGATTCGAGCCTTGGATGATGTGGACTTCGAGCTGGAGACAGTCCATCACCGATTCGACATCATCGAACAGGCGCATCCCGATCCTAAGATGCGGAGTGCGGCGGTCGAAGCGATCCAAAAGCTAAACGATTTCGACGTCGGAATTGACTACCGCGAAGACGTGTATCATTCGCTTCGGGCGTACGCCGAAACCAAGCCACAACTCGGAGCGGTCGAACAGCGTCTATTGGATTTCACTTTGCGGGACTACAAGCGAGCCGGACTAACACTCGATGATACGAAGCGGCGTGAGGTTGAAAGCATACGCAAACAGATCGCTTTCTGGGATACGCATTTTGCGGTTAACAACAATAACGCCAGCGCCAAGCTCACTTTTTCGAAAGACGATCTTGAAGGGGTGCCGGCCGACTTTCTTGTTGGGGTCAAAACCGGAGAAGACCAATATACGGTGGACGCAAACGTTGCTCCGCAGTTCCTGACGGTTGCTTCGAATTGCGTCAAGGAAGAGACTCGGAAAAAACTGCAGCTGGCCAGGGACACCCGCGCTAAAGACAAAAATCTTCCTATCGCAGCGAAAGTAATTTCTTTGCGCGCACAACTGGCCTCGCTTCTCGGCTATCGGTCTTGGGCCGATTATCAGATTGAAACCAGGATGGCTAAATCCGGAGGCGACGCCTTGGATTTCCTGGAGAAGCTCAAGTCAGGTCTTCAGCCAAAGTACGATGAGGAAATGGCGGAGTTTAAGAAAATAAAGGCGGGATTCTCCGGTTCGACGACTCCTGATGTGAAGCTTTGGGATTATTACTTTGTCTCGAATCAACTCGAGAAGCAGAAATACTCGGTCGATGAAGAAGCCTTGAGAGTCTATTTCCCCATGGATCGCGTTCTGCACGGAATGTTCGCGGTATACGAAAGGATCTTTGGAATTAAAATCGAGGCGTTAGAGCCACCCACAAAATATGTGGATGACCTCAAGCTCTACGCCATTATTGATTCGGCGACCAGCCAACCCTTGGGACTGCTCTACATGGACCTATTCCCGCGTCCCGGAAAGTATAACCATTTTGCTACTTTTTCCGGGATCGACGGCAAGCTTTTGGCGAACGGCAAATATCAGAGACCAACTGCGGAATTGATCTGCAATTTCCCGGCTCCGTCCGCAAATGCGCCTTCGCTGTTGGACCATCAAGAAGTGACCACCATTTTTCACGAATTTGGTCACGCCATGCATGCGATCCTCACGACGGTCGATTACGCGAGTTTCTCGGGGTTGAACGTGCCGCAGGATTTCGTCGAAGCGCCGTCCCAGATGTTGGAGTATTTCACCTGGGATAAGAAAGTGTTGGACAGTTTTGCTGCCGATTACCGGGATCCGAGCAAGAAGATTCCGGGTGAGATATTGGAAAAACTGAAAGAAGCGGATCTTGCTACCAAAGCTTCGTGGTATCGCCGCCAGCTTTCCTTTGCCATCATGGATCTCAAGGTGCACATGCCAATGACTGCCGATCAGAAAGCGAATCTAAACGGTTACGCCAATTCTATTCTAAACGAAGTGTTTCTTCCGTCAGATTCGAGCAGCGCGATGCTGGCATCGTTTGGACATCTCTTTGATGGTTATGACGCGGGTTACTATGGCTATGCTTGGGCAGACGCGATCGCGGCCGATATGGCGTCGGTTTTTCAAAAGGCTCCGGACGGATTTCTTGACCCCACTGTGGGACGCCGTTTGCGCGATGAAGTTTACGCGGTTGGGAACTCGCGAGATGTGGCTGACTCAGTCGAGCGGTTTCTCGGTCGAAAACAATCGATCCAACCCTTTCTGAAGAAGGTCGGCATCGACTCTGGGACGATGTGATGAGAATTCGTGCCAGCACTCGTAATCGTCGTCGTCCTTCCGCCTTCGCCGACCCGTTCTTGTGGAGCGCGCCTCGCTTGCGAGGCCGACCTTCTGCGGGTAACAACATAGACCGGAGGCTACGGCGGACAAGCTGTCCTCGAATCCGGGCGAGCGGAGTGTTGGAGTGTTGGAATAATGGAGTAGTGCATCCGACCGGTATCGGGGTTCGCACGCTGCGGCACCGGTACAATCTTGCCTTTATCGCCATCCTTTGTCTTTTCCTAAGCTCCGCTACGGCTCTTTTTGCGATTAGCCGGACTCTGGAAGAGGCCAACCGGCATAAGATCCTGCTGCTCCACGTCGGATCGGAGCCTCAAAGCTTGGATCCACAACTGGGCATCGGAGAAACAGAGCACCAGATCATCGACGCGCTCATGGACGGCCTGGTTGAAAATGATGAGTACGACCAAGCCAAGGTGGTGCCTGGTTTGGCTGATCATTGGGATCACAACGACGATTATTCCGTATGGACTTTCCACATTCGGGAGAACGCGAAGTGGTCCAATGGGGATCCAGTGACCGCACAGGACTTCGTTGATTCCTACCGGCGTATTCTAACCGCTAGCTTAGGCGCAGTGTATTGCGATGCCCTGTTCATCATAAAGGGAGCGAAGGATTACTACGATCAAAAATTGACCGACTTTAGTCAGGTCGGCGTTCATGCGGAGGATCCTCACACGCTGAAGATAGACCTGATCGGGCCAACGCCGTATTTCTTATCTGCAATTCTGCACACCTCCTGGTTTCCAGTGCATATGCCGACCATCCTCAAGTTCGGCCGAATGGATGAGCGCGATACCAAGTGGACACTTCCCGGCAATTACGTGGGAACAGGACCGTTTATCCTTAAGACCTGGCGCCAAAACGATGTGATCGAAGTAGTACGCAACCCGCTGTATTGGGATGCGGCAACCGTCAAGCTCAATGGGATCAACTTCTATTCTATCGAGAACTCCGATACTGCCGAGCGAGCCTTTGAGGCGGGCCAACTACACAAGACGCTGGATGTTCCGCTGGATCGGATCCCTTATTACCGGCGGGAACATCCGGAACGGATTCGGATTAGTCCCTACCTGGCAGATTATTTTTACCGTCTGAATACTAATCGGAAACCATTGGATAATCCCAAGGTGCGATTGGCCTTGAATCTGGCGGTGAATAGGGAGGAAATCGTTACGAATATTAGTAGAGCTAAACAGCCTCCCGAAACCGGTCTCGTGCCGCCGGGGATGGCTGGTTATGAGCCGCTGAACATAATTCATTACGACCCCGAGCGAGCCCGGCAATTGCTGGCCGAAGCTGGTTATCCTAACGGTAAGGGGTTTCCGAAGTTCAATATCCTGATCAATACGCATGAAGCTCATCGAGTGATTGCCGAAGCGATCCAACAAATGTGGAAGCAAGAGCTCAATATTGACGTCGGCATCGAGAACCAGGAATGGAAAGTGTACCTGCAAAGTCAGACTTCGATGAATTACGACATCATCCGGGGTGGATGGATCGGAGATTTCATGGATCCAGTCACATTTCTGGTCCTTTGGACTACCGGGAATGGTAACAATGATACCGGCTGGAGCAATCCGACCTATGACCAGCTGATAGATAAGGCCGCGCATACCGGTGATCCGCAAAAGCGCTTCGATATTCTCCACGATGCGGAACGCCTTTTCCTCAGCGAGCCAGCCGTGGTTTGTATCTATTGGTACACTCGA
>JAFAHI010000089.1 GCA_019237325.1 Verrucomicrobiota bacterium
TAAGCTCGCTCTCGATTGCTCAGCAACAATTGGTCGAGATCGCCAAGGCGCTCTCGGTGAACGCTCGGGTGATCATTATGGACGAGCCAACGTCCTGTTTAACACTAACAGAGACAAACCGGCTGCTGAAGCTGATCCAGGAACTTAAATCCGGTGGGGTCAGTGTGGTCTATATTTCCCATCGCCTCATGGAAGTGCAGGCCTGCGCCGACCGGGTTGTCGGCCTTCGCGATGGCCGGAATTCAGGAATCCTGCAGAAGTCAGAGATTTCTCATGAGAGCATGGTTCGGCTCATGGTGGGCCGAAACCTGGATTTGAAAAAATCCGCCACCAGAAATGGAGACCGCGAAAACCGGATCGAAATACGGGACATGGTCTCCCCGTTTTTTCCTTCGCACAAAATCAGCTTCGATGTGCGCAAGGGAGAAATCCTCGGGTTAGCCGGGTTGGTTGGTGCAGGACGATCCGAGCTGGCGATGACGATGTTTGGCATCGTTAAACCATTGGGCGGCGAGATCAGCATCAATGATCAGCGGGTTAACATCCGATCCCCCAGGGATGCCATCCAAAACGGGATTTACCTGGTCCCGGAGGACCGTCGCAAAACCGGTCTGATCACTAGTATCACCGTCAGGGAAAATATTACGCTCCCTGATCTTTGGAGTTACGCGACCTACGGTCTGGTCTCTTACAAGCGGGAATTGCTGTCCGCAGAGAATCAACGGCAAAAACTCAGCATCAAAACTGCCTCTACCAATACTTTGGCGAAAAATCTGAGCGGCGGTAACCAGCAGAAAGTGGTTTTGGCGAAATGGCTTTCGCTGCAGCCTAAGCTGATCATTTTCGACGAGCCGACTCGCGGGGTTGATGTTGGCAGCAAGGCTGAAATCTACCGGCTCATGCGGGGCTTATCTGAGGCCGGCGTTTTTATTTTGATGATCAGTAGCGACATGGAAGAAGTCCTCGGGGTTAGCGACCGGATCGCGGTTATGCGCGAGGGGATGCTAACCGGGATCATTGAAGCCGATGATTTCAGTGAAGAGAACGTAATGAAGCTCGCAGTCGCTCCTGTCCGGACTACTCTTGAACTCGCCAGTTAACGCAGATTCCGAAGATGTGAAGATCCGCAGATTACACAGATTACGCAGATTTCGCTCGTGGGGCTCCGTTGCTGCCGGAGGTTACGTAGAACGCGACCGAGCCACAAACATGTTTTAGCTGATGGGCCATGACCAAGCCCAACAATAGAATCTGCGTAATCTGCGAAATCTGCGGATCTTTTTACTTTTTGGGTTCTGAAATCTGTGGATCTTAAATTCGGATTTAGGCTTAAAGGAGATTGTTAGATGAGACCGAGTAAAGAAATTGGAATGGTAGCCATCTTTTTGGGGCTGTTTTTTGGCTATGCATTGTTGGAGCTAATACAGCGAGGCCCCGCTGATACCTTTGCTAGTCCGGTATTTCTCGGTCAGGCGAACCTGTTAAACTTAACCCGGTCGATTGGTCTGTTTGGGATTTTCAGCGTGGCCATGGGCGTGGTGATTATCACTGGTGGTATCGATCTTTCCATTGGCTCGCAATTCTCCCTGCTCGGGGTCATCCTGGCTTATCTGCTGGTTAACTATAACTGGCCGTGGCCGCTTGCGGTGCTCGCCGTTTTACTGATCTGCATGATGCTCGGATGGTTTCACGGATTACTCATAACCCGAGCTAACCTGCAGCCGTTTGTGGTCACCTTGTGCGGCCTGTTAGGCTACCGCGGGCTAGCTCGGTTTATCTCGCATGACCAGACGGTCGGCTTCAGCGGCGACACTACCTACGAGTTACTCCGAACGCTGGCTACCGGTAGCGTATTCAATGTGCCGGCTCCGTTTATCGTTTTCGTAGTGGTATGCATAATAATGGGGCTGGTGCTTCACGGGTCGGTTTACGGGCGTTATCTTTTCGCGATCGGCCGGAATGAAGAAGCGGCGGTTTACTCAGGAATTAACACCAAGTTGGTTATCACCAGCGCCTATATCCTGTGCGGCTTTCTGACCGGTATCTCGGCAATTCTGCTCGGCTTTTATACCAACTCAATTTCGCCGGCTAGCCATGGGAGCTTCTTCGAGCTCTACGCCGTTGCCGCCTGTGTGTTGGGCGGCTGCAGCCTACGTGGAGGTGAAGGCAGTGTTCTCGGTATCTTTATCGGTACCGCGATGATCCAGCTCCTGCGAAACATCGTTAACTTGCAGGGAATCGATAGCTCGTTGGAATTCGTGGTAATGGGTGGCGTCATCCTGATCGCGGTTGTGTTCGACCAGATCTTAGCTGCGCGCCGGCGGGCCCGAGAATCCCGTCTCGATATTAAAGCAGCGCCTGCGGAAGCGGTGGCGGCGAAGTAAGGCTGAGAGGTCTTCACCCGCGCGCTGCGACGGCCAGACAAAGCAAAATAAATCCGATCAACAGAAGCCAGGAACGAAGCCCTTGGAAAAATTCCCAGCGGTTTCGGATTTGCTTCCAATTCTCAGGCGGCTGCTGCGGATTCCAGCGTCGAGTCGCTAAATTGATTGGCACGTTGAAGAGAATGGTAGAAATCAACGCGGCCACATAGATGATCGCGGACAGCCATCTGATCCCGATCGGCGCGCCAAGGCCAAGGCTCCCTTGGCTCGCATAGGTGATCGAAAGCGCCAGGCAGAGCACCATCAGGGTGGGCATTACCCGACCGAATGTCTGTAGAAGGCCTTTCTCAACGGCGACATGGTGTTCCGGCGGCAAACGGCGAATCACGGGATGGACGAACGCGTACGAACCGAATTCAGCACACGAAGTAAAACCGGTAACGACTAAAGTCACTAGTTCGAGAACGTCGAATGTCATAGAGCGCTGCGCGAGTGGCCGATAGCCAGAGGCGGCACATGAGAAACTACAAATGACAGGTGGCAGATTCAAACCCTTCGTTTTTCTAGGTATCCTCCGTTTGCTATTTCTATTGGCTATCGGCTATTCGCGAACGAGCTTCAGGCGAGTTCGGGCGCATGCCGTCCTACACAACAACTGGCGTACTTGAAGCTGTCCGCGGTCATTGTCCCAGGCCGGTCTTGACCGAAGGACTCAGACCGGCAGCCGTAATCGTGCCGATTCAAGACATAGCTGGGGAACATTATCTAACCCTGATCGAGCGCTCGGCGACGCTTAATTCCCACGCGGGCGAGATCGCCTTCCCAGGCGGGAATATAACGGATGACGATCAAGACGCTCTAGAGGCCGCTTTGCGAGAGCTGGAAGAGGAAATTGGGATCAGTCGCGAAACAGTAGGGATCGTTGGGCAACTTGACCAAGTCGTTGTCGCATCTCGATATCTACTCACACCGTTTGTTGGGACGCTGGCGTCGCCGTTAAACCTCAGACCTAATGCGGAAGAAGTACGCGCCGTTCTGTCGGTGCCGGTCTCGGCGCTCTTCGAACGCGACTGTTTCACCGCGGTGCCCAGAACGGACGGAAGACCAGGGTTCATCTATCACTTTCGTTATGGGACCTTCGATATCTGGGGCGCCACGGCAAGAATTCTCAAGCAGTTGTTTGAGATTGGCTACGCCCAGCGCTATTAGCGTGCTGCGTGGATCACCACCCAGATCGGGAGCCGCATTGTAGAGGTGCCGCCTTTAAATTCAGAGACGGTCTATCGCGCATGCGTTAAAAAGACGTATCCGGCCGCGGCTCCCAGCAGGTGTGGCAAGTTCAACAACGATGCCTTCAACCTCAGCGTGTTGAACATCCCTCCTACCCCGGGGCGTCGCATCTATCCGAGCGCCATATCTGCAAAGATTCATCGGCCTCGACACGCGTGCGGGCTCTAACGCGGAATGCAGCGCCCCTCCGTCCGTTTACTCGCGCCTTCCCATCTCTCACTTCTCACTTCTCACGCATCACGAATCACGTTTGAATAGTCGTCGTGGCACAATTCGAACTGATCCTGGGATTGCTATTAGTTGGCGCCCTTTTGACCGGTCTCGCGGGCCGGTTGAAGCTGCCATATCCAGTCCTGTTGGCTCTAATTGGCGTGTGTTTGGCGTTTGCTCCCGGGCTACCGGACCTGACCTTAGACCCGGACCTGACTTTGGCCTTGTTTGTTGCTCCTGTCCTTTTGGATGCGGCCTATGATGCATCGCTCCGCGATCTCAAAGACAATTGGTGGCCAGTAGCGAGCCTTACGTTAATCGCTGTCGGCCTTACCGTCGTTTCGGTAGCTTTGGTTATCCGGTTATTTTTGCCCGATATCCCTTGGCCCGCAGCAGTTGCGTTAGGCGCGATCGTGGCCCCTCCGGATGCTTCCGCAGCTACCGCCGTTCTCCGGATGTTGCGACCGCCGCATCGCGTGCTGGTCGTCCTCGAGGGGGAAAGCCTGTTTAATGATGCTAGCGCTCTTCTTATTTACCGCGCAGCTGTGGGACTCATTGCCGGTACCAGTGGAACCTTCCTCGCCGCAGTCCCGTCGCTTCTCATCCTGGGCCTAGGCAGCGCGTTTCTTGGTATCGTGTTGGCGCGTCTCACCCTGCCGATCTTACTTCGGTTTCAAGAAGTAGGCCCGGCAGTCTTGATGCAATTCCTGACGGTGTTCCTGGTCTGGATCTTGGCTGATCAACTGCACTTGTCCCCTATCATCACGATGGTTTGCAATGCAATCACCATAGCGCGGACTGCTCCCACAAAAATTCCGGCCCGGCTACGGATCCCTTCCTATGCCGTTTGGGAAGTCATCGTTTTCGTACTAAATATTTTGATTTTCATCTTTGTCGGCTTCGAATTGAAGCCCTTGTTGCACCGGCTCAATCCGGCCGAGTGGGGTCACTACCTGACGATCGGCGGAACGATTTGCGCCACCACCATTCTCGTTCGTATCGGTTGGGTCATGTCGTACAACTCGTTTGTGCGTTTGAAGAATCGGCTTTTTGGTGTGCATCTACCTCCTCGACTCACGCCTCCGACGCTTCAGAGTGGAATCATGGTATCGTGGTGCGGAATGCGAGGGATCGTGACTCTGGCCGCGGCGCTTGCGCTTCCAGACAACTTCCCCTATCGCGATCTCCTGCTGTTCACCGCTTTCTCGGTGGTGTTGGGAACGCTGATCTTGCAAGGCCTGACTTTGCGCCCTTTGATGTTGGCGCTCCGGTTTGCTGGTGACCGGGTTATCGAGGATGAGGTGCGGTTGGCGCGAACTGAACTGACGCGATCCGCTTTGCAGGTCGTCGAAAGTGAAGCAGTATCTGAGGCGCGTGCGGCCGTTTGGAGAGAGTATGAGGCCCGATTGGCAACTGCCACGGTCGAATCACATACCGGCACCAATACCGGTTCGGAGCTGGCTCTGATTCAAAGCCACGCCATTGCTGCAGAACGCCGCACCCTGGATCAGCTGCGTAATCGCGGCGATATCGGCGATGATGCGTTCCATCGTTTGGAAGAGGAACTCGACTGGGCCGAGGTGTATGCGCAGCGCAGCGCCGGCGTGGCTGCGGAAAGTGATTAGTTATTGGTGCCGCCGCGAACCTAATCCTGGGCGAGGCTCCCTAAAGACCGCTGATTTGGCCAGCGAAAGTCGATAACTACCAATTGTTGCGATGGGTTAGGTCGAGAAACGTGCCGAGCCGTGGTGCTGCGCTCGACCACGGCTCGGCACGCGGTGAGGCCTAATCGTAGTTATAGTGTCGTGAATCTCAGCGGCTCCGTGAAAACCTTCAGGCCGTTCGGGAGCCTCTACCAATAGGGGACGAGGCAGGTTCAACACGTTTAGACCCAAAGAACCGCGGAACCTGCCACACCTACAGGGAGCCGCGGCCGGACACGTTTTTCAACGCATGCGCGATAGACCGTCTCCGAATCCAAGGGAGGCACATTTACAATGCGGCTCCCCGATCTGGGTGGTGGTCCACGCTTTCACCAATTACCACTCACCGATCACCAATCACGTCTCCTAGCTTCTAGCTCCTAGCTCCTTTTGTTCTTATCCAGCGCCTGACTGAACCAATCACCGCCAAATTGAGACGGCTTCGCCGAACCGGTGCGGTTGCTTGATTGTCCTTTGTTAGTTTGGCCGCGATCGTTCGATCTGGACGAGGTCGACCCGAGCTCGGGCCGGCTCTTCATCGAGAGGGCGATTCGCTTGCGCGGTAGATCGACTTCCAGAACGGTCACCTGCACCTTTTGGTGCACCTTCACAACGTCCGCCGGATTCTTGACGAAGGAATCACTTAACTGGCTGATATGCACTAGCCCGTCTTGATGTACTCCGATATCAACAAACGCACCGAAGGCGGTGACATTGGTGACGATGCCAGGCAGCTTGAGCCCGGGCTTCAGGTCCTCGAGTTTATTGATTCCTTCAGTAAACGAGAAGATTTCAAATTGATCTCGTGGATCCCGCCCTGGCTTCGCCAACTCGTTGATAATGTCGGTTAGCGTGGGAAGCCCGATCGCGTCGGTGATGTAGCGGTCGAGTTTTATTCCTTTGCGCAAAGCATCATCGCGCATGAGATCGCGCACGGTACAACCGCGATCTGTCGCCATCCGATCTACAATCGAGTAACTTTCTGGATGCACTGCGCTTCCATCCAGTGGCTGGATACCCTCGCGGATCCGGAGGAATCCGGCGGCTTGCTGAAAAGTTTTTGGGCCTAGCCGTGGAACCTTTAATAGCTCTTGCCGGTCGGCAAATGGTCCGTTCGCATTCCGATAAGCGACGATGTTCTCGGCAAGTTGCGTATTTAAACCGGAGACATAAGCGAGGATTTGCGGGCTAGCCGTGTTCAACTCCACCCCGACGCTATTGACACAACTCATCACCGCATCATCCAGCGACCGTTTTAATGCTCGCTGATCGACATCGTGCTGATATTGACCAACGCCGATCGATTTCGGATCGATCTTCACTAACTCTGCCAGCGGGTCCATCAGTCTTCGCCCGATAGAAACAGCGCCGCGTACGGTTACATCCTGATCTGGAAACTCTTGGCGCGCCACTTCTGACGCTGAATAGATAGAGGCGCCGCTTTCGTTCACCATCACAACCGTGATCGTTTTCGGCAGTTCCAAGCCTCGTATAAACATTTCGGTTTCGCGTCCCGCTGTACCGTTACCAATGGCAATGGCTTCGATCCCGAAATGCTCACAATAGGCGCGAATCTTGGTGGCAGCCTCACTTGCGTTTCGGCTCCCCTGCTCCGGATAAACCACGTCGTGATGCAGAAGTTTGCCTTGAGCATCTAGGCACACAATTTTGCAACCGGTACGGAACCCGGGGTCGATGGCTAAAACTTTCTTCCGGCCCAGCGGCGCCGCCATGAGCAGTTCTCGGATGTTATCGCTGAAAACCTTGATCGCTTCTTCATCGGCTCGCTTCTTCAACGCGATCCGCGCCTCCGTCTCCATTGATATCTTGAGCAGACGCTTATAGCTGTCGTGTGCCGCCAGCTTTACCTGCTCGGCGCACGCTGACTTTGCTCGAACAAACAGCGATTCCATAATGCTGAGCCCCTCTTCTTCCGGTGGTTGAATCCGGAAATAGAGAAACCCTTCCGATTCACCTCGCCGAATCGCCAGAATGCGATGGGAGGGCGCTTTGGCAGCCGGTTCGCTCCAATCAAAATAGTCTTTAAATTTCGCGCCTTCTTCCTCTTTTCCGGTCATCACTTTCGAGCTCAAGGCACCCTTAGCCTGAAACAACTCGCGCATCTTTGTCCTGGCGTTCTCGTCATCATTCATCCGTTCGGCCAGAATATCTCGAGCCCCTGCCAACGCGTCCTCGACCGTCCGCACGGCTTTTTCTTCCTCCTTGGTTTCGACCAGAAAACGCTGTGCTTCCGTCTGCGGATCGGCACCCGCAACCGCCTGGTTTTGAAGGAGAAAGTCAGCCAGCGGTTCCAGCCCTCTTTCTTTTGCGATGGTAGCCCGGGTACGTTTCTTGGGGCGAAACGGTAGATAAATATCCTCAAGCACGGTCAACGTCTCCGCCGCATCCAACTTTTTCCTAAGTTCATCGGTCAAGAGGTTGCGTTCCTCCAAGCTCTTGACGATCGCATCCCGCCGTTGGTCGACCTCCTCGAGTTGCTCGAAGCGGTCGCGGATGTTGGCAATCTGAACTTCGTCAAGCGATCCGGTGGCTTCTTTACGATAGCGAGCGATAAACGGCACCGTAGCGCCATCCACGATGAGCGCGCGAACCGCGCGGACCTGGTTCGGCTGCAGTTTCAGTTCGTGGGCAATCCTGGCAACGTGAATCAAATTTTCGGCCATGAGAAAAAAGTGGCGGGAAATAAACGGCAGGAGTTCGAGAAGTTCAAGGCTTGCCCAATGTAGCCTTCTTGAGTTTGAACGACAGGGCGAAGTCGCGAGTTCAAGAAGGAGGAGCCAGGAGGTGTATTCGCGAAAGGGCGGCTTATTCTTTTTGTGAGCAGCTGTGGATAAAATCGAGTAAGATCCCCGTGGCAAAGAGGATATAGTGGCGACTACTCCAGCCAAACTCTGTCCGGCGTGCGGTGCGCCGCTTCCGGAAAACGGTGACTTCTGTCCCGTTTGCGCCTTCCAACAGGCTCTCGGAACGCAGACCTATTCTTTTCCCGACAGCTCCGAGCTTCGTTTTCAGCATTACCAGGTTCTTAAAGATCAGGACGGAAAGCCGTTGGAGCTCGGGCATGGCGGCATGGGAGTAACCTACAAGGCCATCGATACCAACCTCCGGTGCCCGGTGGCTCTGAAGATTATCAATGCACGGTTGATCGGTGACGAGCTTGCCCGGAGCCGTTTCCTGCGAGAAGCCCGGGCGGCAGCCAGCATCCGCCATTCGAATGTAGCCACGGTACATCACCTGGGAGAAAGCAGCGGGAACTACTTTTATGCGATGGAGTTTGTAGATGGCGAAACGTTAGAGGCCCTCATCCGTCGGCGGGGCCGGCTGGAGACAGAACTGGCTCTCGAAATAGTGACGCGAGTGGCTGCCGGATTAGCTGCGATCAATAAACAACGTCTCGTCCATCGCGACATTAAGCCCAGCAATATCATGCTCAGTTGGGAGAAGGATCGTCTGGAAAACGTCAAGATCATCGACCTGGGCTTAGCGAAAGGAATCACCGAAGACGCGCTTTCTATCGTGGGAAGTTTTATCGGCACTCCCGCCTATGCTAGTCCAGAACAGTTTGCGGGACTGGGGACGGACACCCGTTCAGATCTGTATTCATTGGGTGTAACGCTCTGGACAATGCTTTCCAGTAAACCTCCCTTCCACGGATCAGTCACCGACTTGATGGACCAACACCAACATGGGGCGCTGCCGACTGAAAAATTGAAAGGCATTCCGGAGCCGGTGATCGCGTTCCTCCAAGTTCTCTTAGCGAAGGACCCTAGCGAACGTTTTCAAACTCCCGCCCAACTGCAGCAGGCAGTGGCGAAAGTCAGGAACGCAATTGCTTCGAGGTCAGGGTTGACCCCGGATGAGCTGAAGTCGGCGGGTGAACCGGTTGCTGCGATATCGCTGAAAGCAAAGCCGGGAAAGCAAACTATTCTATGGGTGGCAGGCTCAGGTTTGTTTGTTGCCACGGTAGCGATCGCCTGTTTTTTTTTCTCCGGCTGGGCAGCATTTTTGTTTAACCAGCCCGCTAACAATTCGATGGTCGCTGAAAAGAGCGTCGCGGTTCTTCCCTTCGAGAACATAGGCGCGAATAAAGACGATGTTTACTTTGCTGATGGTGTGCAGGATGAGATTCTTAACAATCTCGCCAAAATTGCTCAACTCAAAGTCATTAGTCGCACTTCGGTAATGAAGTATCGAGCAAGCACCGATCGCGATCTGCGGCAGATCGCCAATGCTTTAGGCGTAGCAAATGTGCTGGAAGGAACGGTGCGTCGTGACGGAAATCGTGTGCGGGTTAGTACTGAGTTGATTGAAGCCCGGAATGACAACACGATTTGGGCCGATAGTTATGACCGAGATCTCACCGACATTTTTACTATCCAAAGCGAGATTGCCCAGAGAGTAGCTGCAAAATTGCGCGCCAAGTTGTCTGCCGAAGAACGTAAGGATATCGAGGAAAAACCGACCGATAACTTGGAGGCCTACGATCTTTATCTTCAGGGTAAGCAGCTGCTACAGGCTAACTATTTTGTTCTGCGGAGCAGTGAGAAGCAAATTTACTCAAAGATAATCGGCTTACTGGAACAGGCGACACAGAAGGATGATAAATTCGCACTAGCCTATTGCTCGCTCGCGAAGGCTCACGACATTCTATACGCTGATGGGACCGATCGTACACTAGAGAGACGCGCTCTAGGTGATTCGGCGATAGATAAGGCCTTGTCGCTTCGACCAGAGCTTCCTGAAGTTCATCTAGCCTTAGCGACACACCTGTACTACTGCTATCGCGACTATGAAAGAGCTCGCATTCAGCTAGCGATTGCGGGCCAAACTCTATCAAACAATTCTGAGCTCTTGGAGCTGACTGCTGTTATCGACCGCACGCAGGGGCGATGGGAAAAGTCCACAGAAGGTCTGGAAAAGGCGATAACCCTGGATCCTCGGAATCCAGAGCCTCTAGGTCTCCTGTCTGATACCTATGGCGCTCTACGGCGCTTTCAAGACGCCGAGCGGATCTTAGACCGGCTTATCCAACTTGAGCCCGACAAGGTAGGATTTTCGATTTCAAGAGCATTTTGGGCCTTTTCAGAGAAAGCAGACGTCACGGATGCTCGGGCTCGGTGCGAGGCGCTTCCGGCTTCCATAAAAGACGCTCCCTCAGTGGTAATGAATCGGGTTTGGTATGCGCTGTACGCACGAGATTTTGCCGCCGCGGAAGAAATTCTCCAGAGAACCCAAAACAAAGAGATTCTCTTTTGCAATGCCTTAGTGCCGAAGGAAATTTGGACACTCTGGGTTGAGTTCATTCAAGGAAATCATCCCACCGTTGAGCAGTTTGGCGCTGCACGTGAGCAGCTCAACGCCAAAGTTGAAGCAAACCCGGCAAATCCTTTCTTGCTGACGGCGCTTGCCCGGGCCGATCTTGCTTTGGGGCGCGATGAGGAAGCTATGGAGGAAGGCCGGCGTGCGATGGAATTGCGACCGATCTCCGAGGATGCTTTCGAGGGCCCCGATGTAGCGATCTGGATGGCGGAGGTCTATGCTTTGGCAAATCAGCCCGATGCCGCTTTTGCACAACTTAACATCCTGGTCAGGATACCTTCTGTGCACCTCAACTATGGAGAGCTCAAGACGAATCCCGGCTGGGATCCGCTCCGGAAGGATTCGCACTTTGACAAATTATTAGCCCAATTAGCGCCACGGGATTGAGAGCTGGTTCGCTGTGTGGCTCATTCGCCGGTACATCTTGGATTCTGGCACCCGGCTCCTTCTCTTACCGGCATAACGGGCCGAATGCCCTGCGCAATTCGGTTGTTCCCAAGCGAACTTCGCCTCCGGGCTCTACATCAATCCGGCCGGCATTATGAGCGACATATAGCTCGCGGATCTGGTTGGCGTAACTCTCACTGGCTCCGCCTCGAGTCAGCACCGGTATCCAGTTCGATTCCGGGACCGCCTCGGCGACGATTTGCCGGCCCGATATTGCGTACATTGTGGGTAAACGAGATGCGCGACCATTCGTTTGGTCAAGTGCAGACACGTGAAAGGCGAGACGCCTGGAGGGGAGCCGCTTTGGAGCGTGTCCCGCTACCCTCCCAATATTCGCCTTAACGCTGATCCCTCCGGAAAAGTATGAAAACAGGCGGCTCCCGCGAACGTCTCATCGCGATGCATTCACCCAAGGCCTTCGATTCGTTTACACCGGCTCATAGAGCTGCATCGCGCTGGGTAGTTTCCGGGAGCCGCCTGCTTCGAGAGCTAGAAAACAGCGAGGCGGGAGGTGAATTCATGAATGGTGATTGATGAAGGATCATTGCTTTTCACCTTTCACTTTTCACCTTTCACCGCCGTGGCGCGCTCCTTCTCCGTGAACCCTTCGAACTCCTCGTTTAAACTCGTCCCACCCATGAACCGCTCGCGCGTCAGTCTCACCGGTCTGGTCGTCTTGGTGCTTGGGCTTGCCACCGCTGAAGGGATCTATTGGTTTGGGGAACAAACCGCCTCAGCGAAAAGCCAGGATTCAGAAGAATTCGCCAGGGCGATGCAGCTCGAAAATCAGCGAAAAGAGGATCGCGAGATCGAAACGGGCTTTGGGAAAGTGTACGTCACGGTGATTCACGCGGAACAATGGTGGAGCGCATTACCAGGATACAAACAGGCGGCGTTTGTGATTGCAGCGATCACTGTCCTCTTCGCGGCGGCCTGTTTCATTTTGGCAGCGCAGCTTCGCGTATAGACTGTATGGAAGTAGCCGTAAGTGGTAAGTAGTAAGCAGTAAGCGGAACATTCGGGCATCAGACCGCTGACTCCTTACCGCTTACTTTGATCTCAGGTAGATCGGCGCGATGGACGAATCAAAACCGGCGGTGAACAAGAAAACGAAGCGCGGGCCGAGCCCGCTTTTGTTGATCGCGCTTATCTCGCTCGTGCTCGGCTCGGCAGTTTCAGTGGCCTCTCTGATCGTACTCGCTCAGCCCGTCACAGAGGATAATCTTTGGACCCTCTTTGCGATTCCTTTCTTAATCGGCGGCGGATGCGTCACCTTCGTAGGCGTCGTAGTCCTGATCGTGAATGGAGCATTGCGCGGGACCGCCGAGGCGGAAGAAGTGAGAAGTGAGAAGTGATTGGTGAGAAGTGAGAAGCCGGCCCTGAGCAAGCTGAAAGCGCGTCGAACGGGTGATTGGTCAAAGCGCGGGCCCCTACCCAACTCGGAGGGGAGCCGCATTAGGCGCGTCCTGCCTTTAAATTCGGAGCCGATCTATCGCCGATATCGCTGAAAAACGTGTCCGGCCGCGGCTCCCTTTTGGCGTGGCACGTTTCCACGGCGTCTTTCAATCCCAACGCGTTGAAGCTCCTCCCACCCCGGGGCGTCGCGTCTATCCGAGCGCCATACCCTACACAGCTTACCGGCGTCGACACGCGTGCGAGCAAATACACGGAATGCAACGCCCCTCCGCTTTTGCGCGCAGCGAACCCTGTGCCGCTTACGACTAATCTCTCATAATCCCCTTCCCCCTTTTTGCTAACTCTGCTAATTCCTAGCTCAGTCTGCCCCACGTTTGTTGCCTAATATGAGAAATTTACGACCTCTATGCCTGCTGTTCGCTGCGTCTTTTTTCGCTGTTTACTCTAGGGCCGACGAACAGCCGGCAGCTCAATTAGTGGCACAGACGGAGCGCACGTTCTCAGCTCGTTGCGCCGAAATCGGAATTCGTGATTCGTTCCTCGAATATTTCACAGATGATGCCATCCGTTTCGGTCCTGAGCCCCGTTTGGCGCGTCCGGACCTCCAACAAGAAACCAGCTCAAATAAGGTCCGGCTGACTTGGCAACCAAAAATCGTCCGAGTAGCGAGCACCGGGGACCTAGCCGTCAGCACAGGTCCTTACGTTTTACAAACTGAGACCAACAAATCGAGCGGCTATTATCTTTCCATCTGGAAACGGCAGGATGACGGAGCGTGGAAGGTAGCGGCCGACATTGGCGTTTCCGGGCCGAGCACGACGGGTCTAGCCGACGATTTTCAAAGCTATCCAGACCCACCTGACCAAGGCGCAGCGGCTGACCTCTTGGCTTATGAACGTGAACAATTCAGTCCCGATCTAGACCTGGACCATATCTACCGTTCTATTGCCTCACCGGAGACCGTGTTCGAACGGGACAACCAGCCGCCCCAGAGTGGACAACCTGAATACGCGGTTTTTCTGTACGGCCAAAGGACCAAGCGAACAAAACTCTCTCAAGCCGGTGGAAGCACTTCCGGCAATCTCGGTTTTACGTATGGCGCCCAATCCGACGATACATCTAACGTGGGATACCTACGCGTCTGGGTTCTCCGCAATTCCCGCTGGTCACTAATGTTCGACGTCTTATCGCGCTAGCTATAAAGATTTCGCTCCTACGGAGCTGGTTCGTCCCGCGGCTGCCGGTATGGCAACCTAAGTCACCGCTTCGCCTACGCATAGAACGCAACGTCTCACCTCTCACCAATCACTTCTCACGTCTCACAGAGGAGCCTCAGGCGAGTCCATACTGCTCTTCCACAAACGGGAGCAGCCCGGCTTTTTCCAGAGCGGACAGGGGCGCGAGGAAAGTGACCTGGATAACGCCTGGGTGCCTGCCGATTTCGATTCCGCCGGTGATCGTGGCGCGATTCATCGCTTCAGGGACGGTCAGCGACAGCAGCTCAGCCGCTCGACGAAGCCCGACCTGAGTCGCCTTATTCAGATCAGGGCCGGAGCCGATCACCGAGATGGGCGCTGATTCTTCCAGGCTTTCGATTCCCCATTTTGCGGCTAGCCGTTGGGCTCGCTCTTTCTCAGCTTGATTAAACGGCCTGGCTAACGGCGGCAGATCTTCGAGCAACGGGAACAAAACCGGTCCTTCCAGAGTACGGCCTTTCAACAGCTCGACCTCCAAAGTCACAGTCCCGGAAACATCCATGGTGTGCCCGGCGATCTCCCCGTCTCCTTGCAGCGCATGCATATCGCCAAAATAAATGCCTGCACCCGGCACTTTTACTGGCGCCAGCAGGATCGCTCCCGGGCGTACGGCGTCAATGTCCATGTGGCCGTCCGTCCTGAGCTCGAGCTGTTCCGCGGTGATCGCGTATTCGTGAGGAGCCCCGATCAACGCCGAACCGAAATCGCCGGCGTTGTGCGAATCCGGCATCCGGATTGCAGGAGTAGTGCCGAGCTGACCTAGAAACGGGCGTAACCGGGCGGTTAGCCCAACCAGATCATGCGGCGCATAGGTCAAAATTGAATGCTGGACCGAACTCTCCGGCAGCGCCGCGAACTGATTCGCCGAACGCGCAATTCTTTCCGCGGCTTCCTGGGGGACGGTAACACCGACTTGCCGGGTCTCATCAAACACGACGGTGTAGCCATTAACGATCTGGAATGGCGTAACTGGGGTATTACACTTCACGCATCGCACCGCCTGCTGGCCGATCCCTTCCACATACGTGTCCGGATATAGTGTGCCGCAATTTGGACACCGCGGAGCTGCGTAAGGATCACCCAAGAAATGGCCTTCCACCCAGCGGTCATGGCCCGATGCGGTCGCGAACGAAGTGACATTGATGTCCCGGATCCGAAGGACTACCGCATCGCCCGGCAGGGCTCCGTCGACATAGACAGGCACGGTTACTTCGTGTCCGCCTCGAATTTTAGGGGTTATCATTGGTCCCCAACATCCCGGTGCAGTGTTACCAACAATGGTTCCGCCCGATGTTACCGGGCCAAGCATCGGTTTGGCCGGATCCAAGATACCGTCGGTCAGTTCAGAAACCATGACCGCCCGTCGTGCTTCTTTCTTCGTTTCAGTCATGTGGTTGCTCCTTTTCTGTGGTCTGCGGAGGCGTTGTGAATAGCAGATAGCAAATAGCAAAGATTGGAAGAGGCAAGGTGATTAATGCGATCCGAGCCAGAGGCTTCTCGGCAAGCTCGAAGCAGGCAAGCATTACCCGAACCCTGGGCACGGGCGGCGCTAGCCTCTAAGCCTCCAGGCGCGCTC
>JAFAHI010000095.1 GCA_019237325.1 Verrucomicrobiota bacterium
ACATTGAATTTGCTGATCACAACCAAATCCTGAACGAAACCCTTCCAACCCTGCATCGGCTGAAACAGAAAGGATTAGCTCGTTTCGTAGGGATCACCGGGCTGCCGCTCCGAGTATTTCCGAGCGTCCTGGATAAGGTAGGACCAAGCATCGTCGATACTATTCTTTCCTTTTGTCATTACGAGTTGAATGATGACTCTCTGCTCGGGCTGATACCTTACCTGACGGAAAAAGGGGTCGGAGTTATCAATGCGTCTCCGACCGGGATGGGGCTGCTTACCCCGCAAGGCGCTCCGGCCTGGCATCCCGCCAGCAAAGCGATCATCGACGGCTGCCGGAGAGCGGTCGAATATTGCCAGAAACGCGGGATCGATATCGTGAAACCGGCGATCCAATTTGCCTGTTCGCAGCCCGATATTGCAACTACCCTGGTCAGCACAGCGCGCTCGAGCAATATCCGGGACAACATCGCTTACGCTGAAGAACAGGTGGACGAAAGTCTGCTTACCGAGCTGCTAGACGTGCTTAAGCCCATCCACAATTTCAACTTTACTCGCGGCCGGTTAGAGCATCGCGATTTGTTGCTGGGCCCGGCTGATCAAGTGAATGATTCCGCCAACTCATGAAAGCAATCCGTCTGGAGGAGCCTGGCCGTTTCGCCCAAGTGAACCTTGAGCCGGCGTCTGCTCCCCTTCAACTCGATGAGGCCCTGGTTCGGGTGCACCGCGTCGGCGTTTGTGGCACCGATCTCCATGCTTTCAGGGGCAATCAGCCGTTTTTTTCTTATCCGCGAGTCCTTGGCCATGAGCTCGGAGTTGAGGTATTGGATGTGGGCGGACAAGCTGAGGGCATTCGAGTTGGACAGTATTGTGCGGTTGAGCCCTACCTCAATTGTGGAACCTGCATAGCTTGCCGGCGGGGTAAGCCGAACTGCTGTGTTAAGTTGGCGGTGCTTGGGGTTCACACCGATGGCGGCATGCGCGAAACTCTGGTGGTTCCGATCCGAAAGCTTCATCCGTCAAAGAACCTGACCCTGGATCAGCTGGCGTTGGTGGAAACGCTAGCGATCGGATGCCACGCGGTCGACCGGGCCGGCTTGGAAAAGGGAGAATTTGTGTTGGTGATCGGGGCTGGACCCATTGGGCTTGGGGTAATGCAATTCGCGATCGAGGCCGGAGCCCAGGTCATTGTCTTGGATATTCAAGCTCAGCGCCTCGAGTTTTGCCGCGGACGGCTTAGTGTTCCCTACACGATCGATGCTTCCCGCGAGAATGCACTGGAAGCGTTAGCTGAGATAACTGCCGGCGATTTGCCAACCGCCATTTTCGACGCCACCGGCAATGGACGATCGATGGCGAGCGCTTTTGAATACCCCGGCAACAGCGGCCGCTTGATTTTCGTGGGTCTTTTCCAAGGTGAAGTCATTTTTAACGATCCTAATTTCCATCGTCGCGAGCTTACGATCTTGGCCAGCAGGAACGCCCGCCCAGCCGATTTTAGCCGTATCATCTCTCTGATCGAAGCGAAACGAATCGATACGTCGCCCTGGATTACGCACCGAGCCTCGCTGAGCGATGTAGTGGCCGAGTTCCCGCTCTGGACCAAGCCTGAGACCGGGGTAATCAAGGCGATGATTGAGGTGTAAGACCTGGAGCAGGTCTCGCGCGTGCAGTGGAGCGCTGCCTCGCTTGCGAGGCCGACCTCGCGTCCATGTGATGCATTATCACCCATCGCCTGGAGGGGAGCCGCTTTGGAATGTATGCGGCAACCTCGCGATCTTCGTATCAGCGCGTGATCCGTCTTAAAAATGTTCACAGCAGGCGGCTCCCGCTAATTACCCAGCGCGAGGCAGCTCTAAGGTCCGTGGTGCAAACGCATCGAAGGACCCGAGTGTATGCACCGCCGTGTGCCTTTCGCGGGAGCCGCCTGTTTTCACGCGTTTCGGCTGTATTAGCGTTGAGACGAAAATCACGGGGTGACCGGGCACATGCCAAAGCGGCTCCCCTCCAGGCGCTGGGCAATCGCACATCACATGAACGCGAGGTCGGCCTCGCAAGCGAGGCAGCGCTCCACTGGCGCTGACCCCTGGGCCACGCTTTGGACAAGATTGAGGCTTGACGGGTTGGGAGCGTGAGCTATAGCCAAAGAGGGACTTTGGTCTTACCAGTTAATTGGTCAGACCAATTTAGGACAAATTAATAACCAGGATGGTTTGACCCGAAATGCTTGCGTTTCGTTGGTAAACGTTCGCTTTTTGGTTTTGTTCAGATGAGCCCGTTTGAATCGACCCCCCTAAGGTTTGCGGCATTGCCCGGACCAAGAATCCACTTGCCCCGAACTGGGGAATTCTTTACGGACTTAGCCTACACCCTTGTTTCTAGAGGCATTATCGCTTATTTAACAATGGTCCGGTATGGCAGGCGCTGGCCTTGCCGGATTGAAATCCATAGTTGCGGCGTCTTAATTAGCAAGCTCACCCCCAAATGAAACTCTTCAGCTCGTTTCTGAGCTCCCGAACCCTTGTTGGGCTAGCAGGAGCGATTTCTGTGGTCG
>JAFAHI010000311.1 GCA_019237325.1 Verrucomicrobiota bacterium
TTCATTCGCGGGAATAGACCTGGTCACAACGGATCCCGCGGCCACAACTGCGCCGTCTCCGATCTCGACACCTTTGAGAATGACCGAATTGACGCCGACAATAACGTCCCGGCCGATGTGGATAGGAGCTATTTCCGCCGGTTGATCCCGCATTCGGGCTGCAATCACAGCAGTCCCGTGATTGTGATCTGCCAGAACACATCCCGAGCCGATTCCGGAGTCATCGTCGATCCGGATGCTGCCATGAACGTTAAATTCCACACCACGCCCAATAAAAACGCGATCGCCGATGTGGATGCTGGGTCCAGGCTGCCAGTAGCCGTCGAATTTAAAATAGATATCGGGTTCGAGTATACAGTTGCTTCCGATCTCAAGCTGATGTGGCCAGGGAACGATGCATCTTGGGATCGAGGTTCCTGGACCAATTTTTGCTCCAAAGAGTTTTAGAAAAAGCTTCCGAGTAAACGCCATTGGTCCTGGCAATAGAGCTGCTCGTCGCCTTAGGCGCTGCCATATTTCGCTTCGTCCCGCTGAGGTAGTAACAAAAGCAGCTCTGCTCATGACTGGCACTCGACCTCAGGGAACGGTATTACGGCGCGCGGGGACGCGCGCCCTCCCTTTATTTTTTTGCTTGGCCAAGGTAAAAGAAAAAAGGACAGCGGTTAGTAGATCCAAGTAGAGAACGCGGAATGAGCTAATATCACGAAAGGTTAGGAAATTCCTGGGAAATTCAAAAAACAGAATTTTGACCATTCGTTTGAATCGCCATGTCTCGATGAAAGTCGGCCGCGTTTGCGGGTGCTTGTTAGTGTAGTATCCGATACTCTTGGCTGCTTCAATGCAGAACCGGGTCCCTCTTTTCGGCCGCCAGGGATGTTCGACGCAGGCGTCGGGTAGGAAGGTGCTGATGTAACCTCGTTCGCCTAGACGCAGCTGGAGATCCATGTCTTCCATGGCCGGAAACGGAAAATTCTCGTCGAAGCCTCCGATTTGTAAAAAGAGCTGGCGCTTGACTCCGAAGTTACAGGACCAAAGGAGACCCCCGGTTAAGTTCAGGGGTGACTCGTGATCTGCCTGTAATTTAGGACCCGGTGCGACCGTTTTACCTTCAAACACGCTGCATTCCGGAAATCGGTCCACGGCCGCGGCGTACGCCTCCACCCAGCCTGGCGCAGGAATACAATCGTCATCAAGAAAGAGCAGCCAGGTTCCCTTAGCCTGAGAGGCGCCAAAATTTCGATTGGCAGCAGGTCCGCGCCGCGGACCTTGAAAATAGGTGGCCCAGGGGTAGTTCGCTCGAATCAGCGGGTCTGCGCGCGCGCCGTCATCGCTGACGATGACTTCATAACGGAACCCGCTCCTCTTGATGCCGTCTCCTGGGGTTGTAAATGCGCTCTCCGTTCCCGGCGGCGGCTCTAACGCCCTTAAGCACCGCGCGAGATCCTCGCTCCGATTGCAAGTCGGGAGTATCACGGAGAGAAATACGTCTTTTGACAAAATCTCCATCTTTTGCTTCCCTGGCCGCCAATATAATTTCTTTTCTGGTCGAACCCGTCAACACCCGTCGCCGCTCTTCTATCGATTCAGACCATAAATCGACGGTTGGAAGGTGCACATGGTAAGCTTCTTCTCTTGAACTACGCACACCAATTTATCTAGTTGCAGTTTTTGGCAAGGACAGGGGAAAGCATCTTCAATCGAGATCTTGCCTTCGCTAGCAAGCGACGCTAAAACAGTGGACTTCATGAAGTGTGATGTAATGGAGGGCTCGATCATGCACCGCTCAGACAGCGTTTTCCGCACCGTCTCCAAGGCGTTACTTAGACCTTTGCTTAAGCCGGTGAGGAATATGGACAACGCCAAAAAGAGGAAAATAACTGGTTTGCTCTGGCCGAAATACTCCGTGGCGATCGACTCGATCAATCGGAATGCGGAAATGGTAGCGACGTTGCAACGGCTCGAAGCCGACGGGGTAGAGTCGTTTACCAATAAATTAGAGCTTTATTCCGCGATAAATAAAAAGTTGGGCGATGTCTGCGTCAGTTATCTTGAATTTGGTGTTTGGAAGGGTGTGACCCTGGGAGCATGGGCAACCATCAACACGAATCCGAACTCCCGTTTCTATGGGTTCGACTCGTTTGAAGGATTGCCCGAGGATTGGGTTCATGGCTTCGGCGTAACCAGAAAAGAAATTTTCGATCTCAAAGGCATAGCGCCAAC
>JAFAHI010000139.1 GCA_019237325.1 Verrucomicrobiota bacterium
TCTACTGGAGGTAAAAACCAATGTTCACATTTCTGATGCAACATCAATGAGCGTAAGAAATATAAGCCCGGTCGGCGGCCCAGCGCCAGGAGGAATCAGGACGAGTCAAGGTAAAATATCCCGTCACAGTATTGGTATTATGTCAACCTTCTCCCGAGTGCACAGACGACGTGAAAGTCGAAATTACCGATGAAGCCGTCATTCTCGACGGCGAACGCAAATTTCCCTGCCGCGAAGTTTCGCTTCCCGAAGGCGTCAAAACTGAAAAGGCGACCGCAAACTTCAAGAACGGCGTTCTCGAAGTAACGGTCGATGCTCCTCAAACCAACAAGAATCGCCGGACAATCGAATGAGGTGGACCCCATTGTTTGGACAGCAAAACAGGGAAATTAAGATGGAGCTGCTGCCGTGTTTTGGCTGATTTGTTTTCGTAGTTGTTAACAGACCCCTGAGCTGGGCCGCCATCGAATCATGCTCGACTCCGGCTGGTGAAGCGGAGACGAGCTCTGCTGGAGAGCACCTCATCGAGGAATAGCCAGCTGGAAACTCATCCGAAAGATGAGCGGAGGCGTCGGCGTTGTGGGTCGGCGCCTCCATCGTTCGGATAGATTTCCTCATGCCTTCAAAACTCATCAATAAATATCGTCGCGTAGCGGCATCCTTGTTTTTCTCTCCGGCCGAGAAGAATGTTGAGCCAGGATGCCCTATAAACGACGATCGGCAGCAAAGCCGACTTGAATTGCGGCCGGTTTTCGGCACTTCACGGTCTTGCTCGGAATGCCGAAGTAGATCGCAGCGGGCGTTTGATAGTCCAAGGACTGGTGTGGACGCTCGAAATTGTAAAACTGAAAATACCTCTTCAGGTTTCCAATCGCGTCGGGCACGCCAGCATAGTCTTTCAGGTAGACTTCTTCGTACTTCAAGCTTCGCCACAATCGTTCGGTGAAGATGTTGTCCATCGCGCGTCCCCGTCCATCCATGCTGATCAGGAGGCCGGCCCTCTCCAGGCGTTGGGTAAATTCCTGGCTGGTGAACTGTGCGCCTTGATCGGAATTGAAGATCTCGGGTTTGGCTTTCTCCAAAGCTCGGTCCAGCGTGGATATACAGAAGCCGGTATCTAGCGTGATGGACACTTCCCAATCCACAACGTAGCGGCTGTACCAATCCAGAATCGCCACCAGGTAGATGAATCCGCTCTGGAGCCGGATGTAGGTAATATCTGTTCCCCATACTTGGTTCGGCCGCGTGATCGGAAGGCCGCGCAGCCGGTAAGGATATATGCGATGCCCTGGCGCAGGATCGGACAATCGGGGTTTTTGATAAATCGCCTGAATGCCCATCATTTGCATGAGCCGCTGGACACGCTTGCGATTCACTTCCCAGCCCCGCTCTCCCAGCGCAATCACCATACGCCGGCTTCCGTAGAATGGCGTACGCGTATATTGCTCGTCCAATAGCCGCATCAGACGCAAATTGTCCGCCGTCTCCGACTGCGGCTCGTAATACCATGCCGCGCGCGACAGCCCGATCAGTTCGCATTGTCGCCTGATGCTCAACTTTGCGTGGTGCGGATCGATACATTCGCGCCTCTGCTTCAGCGCCGTAAGATCCCCGACTTTTTTTGAAGCCAGTCCAATTCCATCTGCAACCTTCCGATCTGCTCATACAGCTCCGCCTTCTCTTGTTCGATGGCTTCTTTGTCGTAAACACCGCCCCGCGTGAAGATATCAGCGGCCTCTTGAATGAGTTGCTTTTTCCACGTTGTGACTTGCGTTGGATGAACGCTGTAGATTGACCCGATTTCTTGTGCCGTCCGATGGCCTTTGATTGCTTCGACCGCGATCTTCGCCTTGAACCCCGCCGTGAACTGCTTCCGCTGTCCCATATCTTCTCCTTAAGACAGCGGTTTTCCATCTTAGGTCCTTGTCCAGTTTTTGGGGTCCACCTCAAATTTCTGCGGCCTCGATCGGAAACATTCAGCTAAAAGTGGAAAATCTTGGTCGAAATATTTGAACTTTCAGGTGAATGTTCAAAACCACTGGCGCTTCGAGAGAACATTCAGCTGAAAGTGCGAATCCCCCGTTGAAGAAATTCAACTTTCAGGTGAATGTTCAAAACCACTGGCGTTTCCTGAGAACATTCAGCCGCAAGTCGGAAT
>JAFAHI010000034.1 GCA_019237325.1 Verrucomicrobiota bacterium
TCGGTACGGTCCGCACAGCAGCAGAGACTGCCGATCAAATCGAGGTCCAGTGGGTCCCGCGGGGCACGTTCGCGGGTACAACGTTCGACGTCGCTTTAGTGGAGAATGGCCGACCGGTCGCCTGCGATACCGGTGACCAAGGTGGCGGTCAGAACTAGATTTGTGATGCGCCGCGGTCGCGATGCCGTTTGGCAATCGCCTACCCCGGATGCGTAAAACGACTCAGCGGGGTTTAGCCCTGGACCAGTCCCGCAAAATGGGCCAGCCCTGAAGGGGCGCCCCTGCCGGGCGATACCTTTTCTATGCGATGCCAGGGGTTAAAACCCCTGGCTCAGTCCACTGACCCCTTCAGGCTAACACCCACATTGTGAAAGGCTGCCCAAACTGCAGCGCGGCGTCGCCGGTCGTCCTTAATTTATAAGTCAAACACTCGTCTTTCCCTCTTCGACCACTACTATCCGAAAGAGAAGGTCCAACGCTAGCCATTTCGCCATATCAAGTACTTTTCTTCCGGGCGATTGAGGCCCGATGCCCCAAGGGCGAAGGTAAATTGGAACCAGCCCACAGCGAATTGTATGTCAAACGTTTCACGTCGAGAATTACTTGCGAAGGTTGGACTGGCCGGCCTCGCCGCGGCTCTCGCTCCAGAGGCTCGCGCAAAAGAAATCACGCAGGCCGATCACGAACATCATCAGAGCGAACAAACAGAGAAAACTGAACCAACTGAAAACCAGTATCTGTTCTTCAATAGAGAGGAAGCACAGTTCATCGAGGCAGCCGTTGCTCGATTGATTCCAACTGACGACTATCCCGGCGGCACCGAAGCCGGAGTCTCAAACTACCTCGATAAACAACTCGGAGGCGCGTGGGGTGCGGGAGAACGCCTTTATAGGAGTGGCCCTTGGGAACCAACCCGCCCGGGCTTAGGTTACCAGCTCCCGTTGACACCCGGTGAACTCTTTCACACCGCGATCAAGGCGATTAACGCCGAACTAGCGAAATCAGGGACACCATTCTGGGAAATGTCGCCTGAACAACAAGACGAGTATCTGCACCAGCTTGAGGACGGTAAGATCACTCTGAACGACGTTCCATCTGACATCTTTTTCGGCCAACTCTGGGGAATGACCGTCGAGGGCTTCTTCTCCGACCCGGTTTATGGGGGTAACAAAGATATGGTCGCGTGGAAGATGATCGGATTTCCTGGCGCTTATGCTTCCTACTACGACCTCATTGATCAACATGGCATGAAATTCCAGCGGGAACCAATGAGTCTCGGACAGCATGACGGTCATGTAATGCCGGATCCTAATATTCCAGCGGATTCGCCGCACCAGTAAGTAGTAAGCAGTGGGAGGTGCATGCTGGTGCGGAGCCTAATTGAGGTGCGAAGCATCGGAAAGAATACAGCCTAGGTTAGAGCGAAGCGGAGACCTAGGTAAGTAGTAAGCAGGGAGGAGCGATGGCCTGAGGCCAAACGAGAAGAAAGAATCTGAAGAGTCTGGAGTTTATTTTTGTATGGCAACAGTAATGAAAGAAGTCGACATCGTGTTTGTTGGATTCGGGTTTGGATCCAGCCTTGTCGCGAAAGAGTTAGTAAACACTGGGCTGAAGATGGTTGGACTCGAACGTGGGTTTCCCCGGTTTACCAGTCCAGATTTTCAGTCACCTGAAATCCACGATGAACTGCGATTCGCCGTTCGTAAAGGAATGATGCAGGATAACGTCCGAGAGGCAATCACTCTTCGTCATTCCTCTGATGAAACTGCGCTTCCGGTTCGACGCTGGGGAGCATTCCTCCCAGGGACGAACCTCGGAGGGTCCGGCGTTCATTGGAACGGCCAAATGTTCCGTTTCCAGGTTAAGGATTTCGTCTGGAAGACAGCCATGATCGAAAGGTATGGTAAGAGCTTTGTTGATGCGCTTGGGGTCACTATCCAGGATTGGGGACTTACCTATGATGAGGTCGAACCGTACTACGACAAGTTCGAATATCTGTGCGGAGCAAGCGGCAAAGCCGGCAATATCAAAGGAAAGATTCAACCCGGCGGAAATCCATTCGAAGGGCCGCGGTCACGCGAATATCCGACGCCGCCGCTAAAAGAACAGTATAACGGCGCACTCTTTCGAAAAGCGGCCAACGATCTTGGTTATCATCCCTATCCACAGCCTGCCGTAAACCTCAGTGTTGCCTACACAAACCCCGACGGCCTAAAACTTAACGCCTGCGTCTACTGTGGATACTGTGAACGCTTTGCCTGCGAACACTACGCAAAGGCAAGTCCACAGACGATCACTTTACCCATCCTATTAAGGAGCCCTAACTTCGAGTTACGCACTCAATGTCAGGTCGCTCGAATAAACGTGGACTCGAGTGGCAAAAAAGCCACGGGAGTGACGTACTACGATGCGGCCGGGCAGGAAATATTCCAGCCAGCGTCTCTCGTAATACTCTCCATGTTCCCGATCAATAACGTGCGCATGCTGTTGTTATCGAAACTCGGTAAACCGTACGACCCAAAGGCCGGCACGGGAGTAGTTGGAAGGAACTATACCTACCAGACGACCTCGAATGTCTGGAGTTTCTTTGATGAGGATGTCAACATGAATCCCTTCATGGGCTCCGGCGCAGTGGGCACGATGATCGATGATTTCAGTGGAGATAATTTCGACCACGGTCCCTATGGATTCATTGGTGGAGCCTACATCCTCGCAGCCTGGACTGGTGGCCGCCCAATCGAACAGAATCCGCTTCCACCAGGAACACCCAAGTGGGGTAAGGGGTGGAAGGATGCAGTGCGCAGGCATTACGGTCACGTAGGCCAGATATTATGCCATGGCACCAGTATGCCCACCCGCGCAAACTACCTGGACCTCGATCCTACCTACAGAGATGCGTGGGGACTACCCCTTCTGCGAATGACGTTCGACTTTCCTGAGAACGACGTAAAAATGATCCGTTTTGTTACGGATCGCGCGGCCGAGATTTCGAAAGCGATGCCAGGCGCCAGACAGGTTTCTAACCGGATCTACGGACAGCGCCCATTCGATGTCGCGGTCTACCAATCAACCCACAATTGCGGTGGCGCGATCATGGGGACCGACCCCAGCACCAGTGTTGTCAACAAATACCAGCAGTGTTGGGACGTCCCGAATGTTTTCTCGTTAGGTGCATCATCATTTCCTCACAACGGGACGTACAACTATACGAATACAGTTATGACGCTCAATCTCTTAGCAGCCGACGCTATTCGTAATCGTTATCTCAAGAATCCCGGTCCGTTGGTATAGGAACAGAAGCGCGAATGGACATGAAGTAACGCGAGTGTGATAACGCGAATACAGACTAATCGAAAAACGAATTAACGCGAATCATCACATGAACAGATTAACTAAGGTTTTGATCGCAGCCGCGGTTCTCGTCAGCCTTTCGATGTTTGTCATGGCGCAGAGCTCTCCCGTCCCCGACACCTATGATGGTAATCCGGAACGGGGAGCGAAAATTGCTGCCTGGGGGACATCGAATGGGGTGGCGTCCTGTTCTTCTTGCCACGGATACGACGGTGTAGGCAACGGGACCAGCCTTGTTCCGCGTCTGGCCGGACAAAGCAGCTTTTATCTTGATCATCAGCTGGAACTCTATGCCAAAGATAAACGACACAATGTTTATATGACCAATTTTGCACAGCGGCTCACTCCTCAAGAGCGAGCGGATGTATCTGCTTACTACGCTTCGCTCCAGTCCAGTTTCCCGCCCCCTGCCAAGGAGTTCACGACGGCGCAATTGGACCGGGGGAGACAATTAGCCACGGTTGGAGATGATAAATTGACGCTGCAATCGTGCGACAATTGCCACGGCCCGCGCGGACTTGGTGAGTGTCCCAGTATTCCCGCTCTACACGGGCAGTATAGTAACTACATCGTTTCTCGCCTACAGCAACTAGCAGCGGCTCATGAAGACGATGATCTGATGTCTCCCGTCGCGGCGGCCTTAAGCCCGGAGGATATGCAAGCCATAGCCGCCTACTTTGAACAACTAGGCATCACCGATGCCCAACATTCCGGGGGACAAAAGGTCGCAAATTCCCTTCCTCATTAGACCAGCAGTCTTTTGCGGGACGTGAGCAAGCGCAGCTATTCCTGGCACCTATCCGAAAAACGCTTACCAACTACGCCTTGCTATGAATGAATCAGCAGATACGTCCTCCAATGAACT
>JAFAHI010000084.1 GCA_019237325.1 Verrucomicrobiota bacterium
TGGTCAAAGCCGGGTTGGGTATCTCGCTCATCCCGGAAATGGCGCGCGAACATGGACTGGAAGAAGGCATTGTTTACCGCTCCCTGGATGGCACGCGGCCTAAACGCGCGATAGCGCTCGCGGTTTCGAGCCAGCGAAAACCGTCTCGTGGGATTGTGGAGCTTTCAAAATTCATTCGGGATTCTTGCGTGCCAGGCTCACAGAAAAAGGATGCAGTTCCGCCGTCATCACCTCGGGGTCTTCGTTCATAAATCCCAACGCGGTGCCATTGGCAACTGCGTGGGAGCGAGATCCTTTAGAAGTGTGGTCGGAATCAGTTGCATAGTCTCGGTTCAGCTTGAGCGTCGTACTTGTCAGGCTGTGGGCAAGTTGGCTTCCGCGCTCGGAAAGTGATGAAACTGATCGCGGCCAGGAGCCAGACACCCACACCGCCGTACAGCATGACCAGACCGAAGCCGTGCACCAGCGCGGCATGAGACGTTCCTTCTGATGCCAACGTAATACCGGGGAAAGTACTAACTGACGAGACGACGTCTCCGGCCGCTATCTTTTCAGCCAGCGAGTACAGTGCGGGTGGGTGGAGTGCCCCAGGAAGGGCTCCTTTTAAATAGGCAAGTATCCCGCTAACCAGAACAAAGCCCATGAAAGCGATGTTGACCGCCAAAGAAATCAACCTCGCGCTCATGTCTATGCCGGAGGCCATACCCGCGCGCGTGGTAGGAACTGAGCCAGTCGTCGTGTTTGTGACGGGTGTATTGGTCAGGCCTAGACCAATGCCAGCAAGCAAGCAGCCCGGGAACATCGTCAACCAACTGGCTTGATCAACGCTGCTGCCAAGCTTCATCAACATAAAGCCTAGGCCAATCGTGAACAGACCAAACGGAATCGCAACCCGAGGTCCATACCGAATCGCAAGACGTTCCCCCAAGGGCGGAACCACCAAGGTTGGAAGCGTGTAAGCCAACAGAGACAAGCCCGCTGCCACACTATTATAGCCGAGGCCCTTCTGGAAATAGATCGGTATATAAATCATGAACGGCCAAAAACTGAAGTTCATGCCGACAGAACCAAGCAACGCCCCCGAAAAGTCGCGGATTCGGAATATAGAAAAGTCGAATGAAGGGTGAGGGTTACGTCGCTCCACCAGGATGAAGGTGATGAAACTTAAGAGCGAGACCGCAAGGATACCGACCGCGGCGGCGCTTCCAAAGCCAAGATCCGGACCTTGAGTGATGTAGCAGGCGAAGCAGAAGACAGCCACCGACAGGGTAGAGATTCCGAGGACGTCCAGTTTTTTCGCGTTGGGGTCGCTCGATTCCTGCACGCCGATAAGAGCGAGTGACAAGGTAATGATGGAGATCAGAACATGAACCAAGAAAACCCACTGCCAGTTCGAGACGGAGACGATTGCCCCACCAATAATAGGCCCAAAGCCTAAGCCGATGCCGAAAATAATCCCCCACATGCCGAAAGCTCTGACGCGCTGCTCGCCTTCTCTGAACTGGTGTGAGAGAACGGCTACTTGCGAAACCAGCATGGCTCCCCCGGTGACTCCCTGGAGAAATCGGCCAGCAATCAGGATAGTTACGTTTTGCGCAAGGCCGCAAAGGAGAGAGGTAATTCCAAACAATAAGATTGCGATACCGAAAACGCGCTTTCGCCCAAAACGGTCTGCCAAGGTCCCCGTCGCCATGAGAACAGTCGTACAGGCAATGGTGTAGGCATTCATGATCCATTGGATCTCCTTAAAACTGCCCTTCAGCACCGTTTCAAGCGTCGGCAAGATCACAGGCACGCTGGAGATCTCCAGCCCGAACATCAACGAGGACGAACAGACAGCAGCCAAAGCAATACGGTCGTTCCAAGTCTGAGAAAGAGTCATGAGGGTTATTACTAGCCAGGCATCAACATGACGGAAATGAATCTATTTCCTATGATTCATCACAAATCGTCATATATGTGTATTCATGGACTTCGATCCGGTCCTTTTGCGAGCTTTCGTGGCCGTCAAAGAAGCTGGGGGTTTTACTCGGGCAGCACAAAGGCTGCACCTGACCCAATCGGCGGTTAGCCACCAGATTCGACGCCTCGAAGAACAAGTTGGCCGACCGCTACTATGTCGTACGACTCGTACGTTAACCTTGACCGAGGATGGCAATGATTTCCTCCGCTACGCCGAGCAGATTCTGGCCTCGCTCGATGAACTGAATCATCGATTTCGGCCTTCGGCCATTTCGGGAGTGGTACGCTTTGGGGTACCAGAGACCTTTATGGGCGAGCGCTTGCCATTGCTCTTGTCTCAATTCGCCCGCGAGTTTCCCGCAGTGCGGCTTGACGTCAGCGTCAATACCTACCCTGATCTCCGAGCAATGATCGCCAGCGACGAACTGGATCTCGCGGTGGTCGTTTCGCAGTCAGATAACTCCGAAGAAACCGTCTTGCGAGAAGCTCGATTTGTATGGGTTGCGGCTGAAACCTTCGAGCCGCCGGCGACTCCTTCGTTGCCGCTTCTTTTTTCTCCAGAGCCTTGCGTCAATCGACAGATCGGCGTTGCTGCGCTGGAAAGCATTTCACGTAAATGGCACGTCGTCTTCACGTCGCCCAGTCAACAAGGCATCCGGGCAGCGGTGCGCGCCGGACTGGGCATCTCCGTGCTGACGGTGGACGAGCTGGAGCCGGGAATGAAGATCATCGATGGCAAGTGCGGTTTGCGGCCGTTGCCGGACGCTAATTTCACATTGATCTGGAGCGCTGTTGGTAAAACGCCAGCAGCTATAGAATTCGGAAAACTGATCGAGGACCTATCCCGGTCTCAAGCGGTTCGGCAAAGACGGGAAAACGCGCCGGGCTAAACAGCGGCCGCGGACCATACGGCGAGATGAAAGAAAAATTGCAAAGATAATAACATATCCATTGCATGTTATTATAACATGTATAAAGTGAGTTCTAATAATGTGAACTCCATCGATTCTTCCATCGTTTCTACACTCAAGACCGTCTTTGGTTTTGACCAATTCAGAGATGGACAAGCCAAAATCATTACGAAGATTCTCGAAGGAAAATCCGCTTTAGCGGTCTTCCCGACCGGCAGCGGCAAAAGCCTTTGTTACCAACTCAGTGCGCTTCATTTGCCAGGTTTGACCCTCGTGATTTCGCCGCTCATCGCCTTGATGAAGGACCAAATCGACTTCTTGAGAGCTCGAAAAATCCCGGCAGCCAGGCTGGATTCTAGCATTGATTTAGAGGAATTCCGGCGTACCGACGCCGAACTAAGAGCGGGGCGATTGAAGTTGCTCTACGTGGCCCCGGAGCGCTTCTCAAACGAGCGATTCATCCAGAAACTGCAACAACTGCAGATTTCTTTGGTGGTGATCGATGAAGCCCATTGCATCTCCGAATGGGGCCATAATTTCCGCCCTGATTATCTCAAGTTGGCGCGAGCGGCGAAAAATCTGGAAATCGATCGGGTGCTGACGCTGACTGCAACCGCCACACCGGCAGTGGCCAAGGATATTTGTCTCGGGTTTGAGATCGACGACGACGCCTTCGTGCACACCGGATTTTATCGCCAGAACCTGACGCTACGAGTCACCTTTTGCAGCCGCGGAGAAAAGACGGAGCTCTTATTAGACCGGCTGAAAAGCCGGCCACCTGGTCCGGCAATTATCTACGTCACATTGCAGCGAACCGCAGAGATGGTTGCCGCCTCTCTGAGCAAGAGAGGGATAGCGGCTCGCCACTACCATGCCGGACTGGGCGGAGACGAAAGAGCTCAAGTACAGGACTGGTTTATGAAGTCTTCTGATGCCGTCGTGGTCGCAACCATCGCCTTTGGCATGGGGATCGATAAATCGAATATCCGTTACGTCTATCATTATAACCTGCCGAAAAGCCTGGAGAACTACTCGCAAGAAATCGGACGAGCGGGCCGCGACGGGCAAGATTCAACCTGTGAAATGTTAGCCTCGATCGACGACGTCACGGTGCTGGAAAATTTCACCTATGGCGACACGCCCGACAAAGAGAAGATTGGGGCAATCATCGATTGGATTTTGGCAAAGGAAAACCAGTTCGATGTTTCAGTATATGGCTTATCCCGGACCTACGATGTGCGCGCTTTGGTGATTGAGACGTTGCTCACCTATTTGGAACTAGAGGACGTGGTCGAAGCCACTGAGCCGTTCTACAACGAGTATCAATTCGTGCTGCTCAAATCTGCGAAAGAGATCTTGAGCCGGTTCGATGCCGAGCGAGCCAATTTTGTTCGCGGTATCTTCGCCAACGCCACTAGACATAGCAGATGGTCGTCGATCGATCTCGATGAGACGGAGGGCCAGCTTTCGACCACGCGGGCCCGCATTATTAAGGCACTGATGTATCTGGAAGAGCGCGGAGACCTGCAGCTAAAAGTAACGGGGCTTCGGCAAGGTTACCGCCGAAAACCTGGGCCTCTAGAGGCGCCGGAACTGAAAGCAAAAATGGCTGAGCGTTTCGAGGTAAGGGAGCGAAACGATGTGAACCGGGTCCGTGAAGTGGCTCATCTGGCAGAACATCCCGGATGCATTGTCCGTTATCTCCTGCAGTATTTCGGTGAAGAGCTCGGGCGGGATTGCGGACACTGTGAAAGTTGCCTTGGTAGTTCCAGACGGACATTCCTGACCCAACGGACGATGAGCATACCGAAGTTGGACCATCAGTTCCGCGTCCTTCGGAATAAGTACCCCGACGCTCTTTCTTCTCCGAGGCAGATCGCTCGTTTCTTATGTGGACTTAGCTCGCCTTTGCTCACGCAAACCAAGCTAAATCGGCATGCAGATTTTGGAATCCTGGCGGAAATCCCTTTCCAGAATGTAATTCAGGCGGCCGAGGAGCTGGTGGCACGGTAGGGATGAGCTCCTGCTGGTCCGCATTTGGTAGGGTGAGGCTCCCGAATAAATATATGTGTATCGCGAAGCCGGTCGTTCATCTGCAGATTTGGTCAGGCTAGGACGAAAACTGCGCCGAGCCGTGGTCTAGCGCTAGCGCTGGGCCACGGCTCGGCGCGTTCCCAGGTGTAACACGTTCGTCAAACGAGCATCGTCCATTGCTTCGGTGGAGCGTCAGGCCGTTCGGGAGCCTCGCCCTACCAAGTTACGGATGAGCAGGAGCTCATCCCTACCGCACCGTTCAGACTTGCAAAAAATGACAAACCAGTAGAATACAGGTCGAAATTTTTCTTCGTATGACAAAATCCCGCCTGCGTCCCCTCCTCTTGGGAGCTGCCTCTCTAATGGCCCTTTTGACTGGCTGTTCCACTGTCGAAACCGTCACAAACACCGGTACATTCCCTGGCAACTATACCACCGTTGCCTACAAGGCGAAGGATCCGAGCGCAGTCCGGGTTAAGGTTTCGTTGGAGAACAGGATGGTCTACGTGATGGAGGGCAGCCGGCCGTTGTTGGTCACGCCGGTAACGATCGGTACGAACGGCAAAGGGACGCCACTTGGTTCTTATCGGGTCACTAACAAGGAGCTGAACAAACGCTCCGGTTCCTACGGGTTCTGGGTCAAGGGTAACGAAATTGTTGCAGGTGAAAGCGGTAGGGCGCCGGGCGGCGGGTACCATTACGTCGGCTATCCGATGCCATACTGGGTTCAATTTAAACCGGAGTATGGATTCCACGCCGGCGCCGTGTGGCCGACTGCCCACAGCCATGGTTGCATCCGAATTCATCCGAACGTGGCCCCGAAATTCTTCGCTTTGGTTCACGAAGGCACGCCGGTCACGATCGCGACCTCTCTTCCAGAGGACGCAACGGTCGGCAAGAACGTTACTCGGCCCAACGACTACGCATGGAAGGATAAGTCAGCAGCCCTTCTGATCTCGGGTCCGTCGAGTCATGCGTTTTCGACTCCACCAGAACAGCTTCTGGTTAATCAATAGTCGTTTTTTTTAGTGGCTGCGGAACCGCGCAGAGTCGGTTAGGTTTTGTCGATGTCAGCACCCGAAAGTACTGCTCCTGCAAAAGCGAAGAAGATCAACCTGCGTACGCCAGACGTTATGGCAAAAGTGCAGGAGCAGGTAGAATCCCATTATCGTAGCACGATCGTTGAGAGGATCCGGGTCAACGGCGGGGTTCTCCAAGTCGGGGACACAACCGTTCTGCTGGCAAAGCAATTCGGCTTCTGCTACGGCGTGGAACGGGCGATCGATCTGGCTTACGCTGCGCACAAGGTCTTTAAAGACAAGCGCTTATTCATTCTCGGCGAGATTATTCATAATCCGCTGGTGAATGATCAAATCGCAGCCATGGGGATTAAGAACCTCATCGGTAAGAACCGCGAGGCGAAGATTGAGGATTTGACGGCTGACGATGTCGTCATCGTTCCGGCCTTTGGCACTGATCTGGACACCTTGCAGAAGATTCACGAGCGCGGTTGCCAAATTGTAGATACAACCTGCGGGGACGTAATGAGCGTCTGGAAGCGAGTGAGACAAAACGCCTCTGAGAGCGTTACTTCCATCATTCATGGAAAAGCTGAGCATGAAGAGACGAAGGCAACGGCATCCCGGGCTCTCGGTCATGGTCACGGTCATTATCTCGTGGTTTTGACCTTAGCTGACACTGATTACATATGCGATTACATCCGCCATGGCGGGGATAAGGATGCTTTACTTCAGCGCTTTAAAGATGCGTGCTCGCCAGGGTTCGATCCCGATATCCATTTGAAGGCGGTGGGAGTGGCCAACCAGACGACGATGTTGCGAGGCGAGACCGAAGAGGTGCAACGACGGGTTCGAGCGGCCATCATAGACAGGGATGGACCAGAGGAAGGAGCCAAGAACTTCCGTTTTTTCGATACTATCTGCGGCGCCACGCAGGAACGCCAAGATGCGTTGCGAGTGCTTCTGAAAGAAAAGATGGATCTGCTCCTAGTAGTGGGTGGGTACAATAGCTCGAACACTTCGCATCTGGCGGAGATGGGCGAAGCCGAGCTTCCGACCTACTTCATTCGAGGGGCCAACAAACTCGAGAGCGCCAATCGAATCACTCACTTCAATCTTCACAAAAAATCTGAGACTACGACGGCCGATTGGTTGCCGACCGGGCCCGCCGTCATTGGGATCACCGCCGGTGCTTCTTGCCCCAATAACCTGATTGAAGAAACCATTTTGCGTGTTTACGAACTACGCGGGATCCCAGCCGATGAGATCTTGCGGCCCCAATCGTAACGCGCACGCAGGGAGGGATCGCGTCCTCGCGATCCGTTGTCGGAAAGCTGCACAGGTTCAACCGCCGTTTGGCCTGGATATGCGTCTGCGGGTCAGGAATATCTTCGCGGCGCGCGAGGGCGTGCGCCCTCCCGGTACGTTTTGATCTGTCTTCGTCCATCGACACCGGGTAATTTCCACCCGTGTCCGAGCATTTCCTAATCGTCGACGGTCATAGCATCATCTTTGCGTGGCCGGAATTGCTCGCATTGCATCAGCACAACACGGCGGCAGCGCGTGATAGCTTAGTAAAGACATTGACTGCCTACCAGGATGTATCCGGGACTCATGTGGTCGTCGTCTTTGACGGGAAAGGTGCAATGGTAAATAAGATCGAGGAACCGGGCGGAATTCAGATCTTTTATTCAAATGCAGGACGAACCGCTGATGAGATCGTCGAGCGCCTGGTTGCGAAATACGCCAAAAAGTTCTCGATCGTCGTAGCGACAGCCGATTTGCTAGAGCAGCAAACGGTGACCTCATTTGGAGCTCAACCAATCGGATCTGAGGGGTTACGCCGAATGATTCAGGACGCTCAAGTGGAGTTTGCGGCGGAGCTGAAGAGGCGGAGGAGAAGGAGCTAGGGGAACACAGATGTGAAAGATGAACAGTGAATGGTGAAAGGTAAGCGGAGTACTCCTGGCCGCATCTCTCGTGAGCGCCGCGATTGACTTGCCGGCAGTGCTCCGGTGTTCTTCAGGGTGCCAGGCCGACTTTTCACCTTTCACCTTTCGCTTTTCACGTCTGCATGCCCTAGCTCGCCTGATAGATCCGGATCTGGGAGTCGAGCTCGCGATCAAGAACTTCACAGAGCTCATGAGGAGACTCCAGCGCCGCGAAGACTCCCGCTTTATTCAGAACTACGAGGTTAGATTGCCGAGCGACTTTCCGGAGACGGTAACCCACGTGCACCGACGGGAACTTTGCTTCGTCTCCCCAAACGAGGGTAACGGGCTGAGTCAGTTCGGTTAAATGCCGCTCGAGATCAACGTTGAGCTTACCCCGAACCGAAAACAGAGCGGCGCGATTCGCGCCAAATTGGCGGCAGTAAGTCCAGAGAACGTCGACGATTTCGTCATCAATCTTTTCCGGGTCGGCAAAACAAGCAGTGGCAAGCCAAAGCCGGATGCGAGTTTTGGTAGCCAGAAACCGATAGTAATAGGCTTGCCGGGTGAGCGGAAGCGCAGCCAACCAACGGCTATAGTCAAAAAAATTGCGTCGGCCATATTTCCCCGCCGTACCCACAGGCATAACCAGAACCAATCGTTGGACCAACTCCGGGTGGCGCTCCGCCAATAAAACTGCGAAAGCTGCGCCCAATCCGCTCGCGACGAGTACAGAGCGCGTTTGCCCGGCTTTGGCACGAAGAAACTCCGCTAAAATCTCTGTGTGTTCCGACGGACCAAAGGGTCGATTCGGCCGGGACGATTCTCCAAAGCCGAGGAGATCCGGCGCCAGCACCTGGAACCGGTTCGCAAAATGAGGATACACCCGGGACCACTCGAACGAGGACGCCCCCGGATAGACGCCATGGATGAAAACGAGCGGCTCTCCATTCCCAGACTCGTGATAAACCAGCTGACCTCGCCCAGTGTAAAAAATTCGGGTCGCAAAAATTGCCGGAGCAACCGTGTCCGGAATTTTAGCCGCTTTGGGGGTCTTGAATGCGTAGCGAACCGCCAACAAAATGGCCCCGACCAAGCCGGCGCCTAGGCCGACTCTCCAAAACCGGTACTTGGAAAAAAATCTCAAGTGAGCAGCACCCTACCCGACCCCGGAGTGATTTGTCCAATCACCTTTGATCCTGTCTTGGCAGCGACTTCTTCTGCATGATGCCGGGCCACCACCAAGACCATGCCGATTCCCATATTGAAGACTTCAAACATCTCCTCCATGGAAATATTCCCCCCGCGTTGAATCAGTCGGAAAATTGGGGGCACTTTCCACGAAGCCGTATCGACTAAGGCATCGCACGTCGGAGGCAAGATTCGTGGAATATTATCGATCAACCCGCCACCGGTGATGTGAGCGGCGGCTTTAACCCGCCCTACGGGTACCGCAGCCAGAAGTGGTTGGTAATTCTTATGGACCCGCAGCAGCTCTTCTCCGACGGGCCGCGTCAGACCCTCGGCTTTAGCGCCAAGATCAAGGCGCATTTGTTGGAGCAAAACTTTGCGAGCCAAGCTATACCCGTTCGTATGCAGCCCGTTGGAAGGAAGCCCTAACAAAAGGTCGGACGGGACAATGCGTGAACCGTCTAAGATCTTGGGGCGATCAACCACTCCGACAATACAGCCGGCGAGATCATACTCGCGATGGTGATAAAGGTCCGGTAACTGCGCTGTCTCTCCACCGATTAAAGCGCAATTCCCGGCTTTACACGACTTGGTAAATCCCGATATCAGCTGATCAAAAACTTCCGGATCCAGTCGTTCGGCTCCGATATAATCCAGAAAGAACAGGGGCCGGGCGCCGGTGACCGCGATGTCATTGATGCAATGGTTCACCAAGTCCTGAGCAACGGATTCGTGACTGTTTAACGCGACGGCGATCTTCAGTTTAGTTCCAACGCCGTCAATGCTGGAAACCAGCACCGGCTCTTTCATTTGACCAAACTCGGCCCGAAACAACCCTCCAAAACCCCCAATACGGCCCAGAACCTCCGGACCGTAGGTCCGCTGGACCTTTTCCTGCAGGCCTTGCTTTACCTGATTGCCGAGTGCGATATCGACACCGGCCGCCGCGTAGGCCTTCTTCTTTGAGACCGGTCTCATTTAGAAGGAACGAATAGTCGAGGCTGGGTAATATCTTCCTGCAAAAGGTTAGATCGCCCTTTGCGACGTTCCATGATGAATTTATCTAGGATGCCGTCGAAAGGGACCGGATATTCTCCATCGAAACATGCCAGGCAAAAGTGGTCCCTAGGCAGGCCGGTCGCCCGAACCATACCGTCGATGTCCAGGTAGCCAACGGAATCGACGCCCAGGTACTTCTGAATCTCTCCAGGGCTACATTGATTGGCCAAGAGATTCTTGGGATCAGGAAAGTCGATACCGTAATAGCAGGCAAACCGATGCGGAGGACAACTGATCCGCAGGTGGACTTCCTTCGCGCCGGCTTCCCTCAGGTTAACCACGCGAGCCCGGGCAGTTGTCCCTCGAACAACCGAATCATCCACAACTACCACTCGCTTACCTTCTACTAACTCCTTAATGAGATTCAGCTTCACTCGCACATTGAAGTCGCGAATGAGTTGAGTTGGCTGAAGAAAGGTTCGCCCAATGTAGTGATTCC
>JAFAHI010000711.1 GCA_019237325.1 Verrucomicrobiota bacterium
TTCTAGCTGGTCTGGGAGCGACCGACATCTTTATCTATCCTCCGTTTGAGTTCCCGCGGGTGGATAGTCTCCTAACGAACTTTCACTTACCAAAATCCACATTGCTGATGTTAGTGGCCGCCTTTGCGGGCCGAGATTTTGTTTTAGAGGCGTATCGAGAAGCCGTGGCGTCGAAGTATCGCTTTTTCAGTTACGGCGATTGCATGTTGATTCGGTGAACGGTTCGCAGTTCACCGTTGCGGGCCTGTGCCCCGGCGAACCGGGAACGGCGAACCGTTAACCGTTCTGTTCTCGCCTATCGCGGAAGAAGTCTTGGAGGAGTTGGCGACATTCTTCCTCGCAGACACCGGAGGTAATCAAGCAGCGATGGTTTAGTTGGGGCATCTGTAAGAGATTGATCATGCTGCCGGCTGCGCCTCCTTTTGGATCTGGACAACCGAAGATCACCCGGCGTAGCCGCACATGGACAATCGCGCCGGCGCACATGGGGCAAGGCTCTTTGGTGACATAAAGTTCGCAATCGGTGAGTCGCCAGTCGCCGATGGCGCTCTCGGCTTGCGTTATGGCCAGGATCTCGGCGTGCGCAGTTGCGTCCTTGAGGGTCTCAACCTGGTTCCAAGCGCGGGCGATGATATTGCCTCCAGATACGATGACAGCCCCGACCGGAACCTCCTCGGCAGACCGTGCTTTTCGCGCCTGACGCAGGGCTTCCCCCATAAAATAAGTGTCGCTCGCAAAATCCAGCATACGAAAATGCATCGCACACAAATGCGTCCGTGCCGTGAAGACAAATCATTTTGAACAGGAGGGCGCAGAGATCGCAGAGAAGAGTTGGGTCCGCCTTGGACGTGGGAGCGTACTTACCTGGGATGCGCAACGGGCTTTTTTGCTCTCGCATTTAGCAGGGGTGGTTGGTCAACCTTACGAGATGCATCCAGATTTCAGCAGAGCGGCAGGGCTTACCAGTGCGATTATCGGCGCAGCCATTGAGGTACACCGCGATAAAGGCCCTGGGCTTATCGAATCGATCTATCAGTGGTGCCTTGAGATTGAATTGGGGCTAAACAGGCTAGCGTTTGTTAGTCAGAAGTTGGTGACCGTCTCCTATAAGGGATTCTCGAAAGAAGAACCCCTCCGATTTGATGTTTTGGTCGAGGGTTGTGTCTTGGTTGAGGCCAAAGCGATCGTGGAAGTGCTTCCAATTCACAAGGCTCAGCTATTGAGCTACCTGAAGCTCATGGACGTTCCTATCGGACTGCTGATTAACTTTCACGCGCTAAGGCTGGTCGATGGAGTGCATCGTCTGGTTCTCACCGGGGCGGACCGATAGCCGGATCAGGAATTTGAACAGGAGGGGGCAGAGCTCGCAGAGCCATGCACTTGCTTCGGTTATTCGCAAGCATGCCCGGCTGACCCATATTTTCTCTGCGACCTCTGCGTCCTCCTGTTCAAGAATTTCCGAGGAGGGGGCAGAGCTCGCAGAGGATGCACCCCATTTCGGTGGTTCGCCAACCAGGCTCGGCTGACCCGTATTTTCTCTGCGACCTCTGCGCCCTCCTGTTCAAGAATTTCTGTCTCTTCGGTTGCGGTCACGCCGCTTTGTGGTCTTTGTGACTTTGTTGTGAAAATCAAGGTGGCATCGTGAGCAGCAAACCAATCATTATCGCGCCTTCAGTGTTTGCGTGTGATTTTTCGAGAATCGGCGAGGAAATCACTCGGATCGAAAAAGCCGGAGCCGACTGGTTTCACGTCGATATCATGGATGGACATTTTGTCGATAACTTTACCATGGGACCGGCTGTAACCGAGGCGATCTACAAAGTAGCGACGGTACCGCTGGATGTGCATCTGATGATCGAAAGACCGGACCATTTTTTTCCGCGATTTCAGCCGTTCGTCCGGAACGTTACGTTTCATGTAGAGGCGCCGTGTGATACGAAAGCGACGGCGCGAGCGATACGAGATAGCGGCTGTACGGCGGGACTAGCAATTAGTCCACCGACCCCGTTCGAGAAGGTTGAGCCGTTTTTAGACCAAATCGATCTTCTGCTGGTTATGACCGTGAACCCCGGGTTCGGAGGACAGGCGTTTATACCGGAGACCATGGAAAAAGTGAAAGCGGCGAAAAAAATCCGGGAACAACAGGGACTCGATTTTCATATCGAGGTTGACGGAGGTATTCGACCGGATACGGCGCGGGTAGCGACTGAGGCTGGTGCCAATGTTTTGGTCGCCGGAACGGCTATTTTCCAGTCGCAAGATCCGGTTAAAGAGATAGCGGAACTGCGCGGACGAGAATGAATCTTCGGCTAATCACTGCTTTGTTTCTAGCCTTCGGTCTCTTGTTGACCGCTGACTTGAGCGTTGCTCAGAGCGCTGGGGATGGTCAGGTGCAGACCGGTACTGATCAAGTAATCCTGACCCGCTGGGCATTGCAGCACATCATGGCGCGGCATTGGCCCGATAGCACCGCCACCGGGGCTGGTAAGTTCCAGGCCGGAACTACTGAGGCCACTCTTCGAGATATGATCAATCAGGCGGTTCGTAACGGACGTGCCCGCCACAATACGCATGGCCGTCCGGGGACCATCTACGAATACGATTTTCAGCGGCAGATCGGCACGACGATCGATGGAGGGCCGGCCAGTCGGCTGCGCGTGGTAGTAAGCAATCGGAACGAAGTGATCACAGCATTCCCGTTTTAACCTATGCACTTGGATTATCGGCTCAATGAAGATAGGGAAACGGACTGGTCATCGGTGACCGAGGAGGATCTGCGATATCGGGTGGCGCTGGGTAATCTGATTTTCCATGTTGGCGACAAGGATTTTAGTGCAGATTGGGGTTGGATTCCATTGGTAGATTTGGCGGCGAGTTTTGCTGAAATCGTCCGGAAATTGGAAAGTGGTAGTCCAAGCGAGACCTTCGAGTTTACTGAGTCAGATGCGTGGGTTCGTTTTGAGAAGAAGGGTGAGAAGGTTTCAGTTTCGACCAGTTACGGTGAAGGGGTAGCAGAGATAGCGCTGCACTCGGCGTCGGCAGCGGTGAAGTCGTTCCGTGAACGTTTGCGATCCGACCTCGATAGACGGCATCCCCAGGCCGCGCATAATCCTGCGGTGAGGAAATTGTTGGGGGCAGCGTAGTCTCTCGGTGTTCGGGTCAGCACACCGGGATTTTGACCATGAAATGGTCCAACAGAACAGCCCAGGGCTTTGGCCCTGGGTAAGGGCGTAACCAAGTGCGCCCTGAAAGTGGCGCCCGACGCGTGGCGTCTTCAATCCCAGACGTAGCGCTCGTCAAAGGCAACTCGGTGGCGTTTCATAATTTCGCGAATCTCTTCCTGGTAGCTAAACTTTTTGTGGTGCTCGGCCTGGTTAAGAATATAGGACGTAACGGATTCCATGTTTGACTCGCTCACCGAGAATGCGCCGTATCCATTCTGCCAGCTGAAATCGGAAAGCCCTTTCTCCTTAAGGCGTTTTGACGAAGAGCCTTTCAGCCGACCGACCAAATCGGAGAATGCGATATTCTTCGACAGCGACGAGAAAACATGAACGTGATCTTCGACACCTCCGATTTTGATTGGGTGACAATCCAGGTTTTTCAACGTGCCAGCCATATATGCATAGATCTCGTTCCGAATCTCCTCAGATCGAAGGAATGGTCTTCGATCTTTCGTGGAAAAGATCGCATGGACGAGAAGACGGGTGAGGGATTGGCCCACGAGTTAATAACAACATATTACAATGTTATTTTCAATATGCCACGAATCCCCAAAATACGTTTTGGTGATCAGACCGTTTCCTAACTGCACACCTTCTCGGGCGCCACTTTCAGGGCGCACTCCGTTACGCCCTTACCCAGGGCTAAAGCCCTGGGCTGTTCTGTTGGACCATGTCATGGTCAGAGTGCCGCTGACGCTAGGCGTTCACGTCGAGTTTGTTTTCGGTCGGTTCTCGTAGCGATGAACGACGCGTCCCTATTCCTTGATTACGACGTCTTCGCTATCTTCTCCGCTGCCCGTAGCGCTTGAGCTGCGATCGTTAGCGCCGGATTGCAGGCAGCTGACGAACGGAAGAACGAGCTATCGACGAGGAAGAGATTTTCCACGTCATAGGTACGACAAAACGGATCGAGCACCGAGTTGCGCGGATCATTACCAAACCGGGCGGTCCCGCACTGGTGTGAGTTGGTTTCGATCCCCATCGTTTGAGTGAGAACGATCGGATAGCCGGCCCGTTTCATCGCGGTCCTGGCGGCGCGAATGAGGCGGTAGTGCGCTTTGCGATTTGTGGGTGTCCACTGAACGTTGATCCGACCGTCACTACTAACCGTGACCCGATTTTCGGCGATGGGTAAATCCTCAGACATCACCCACCAATCGACACTGCGATCAGCGAACGCTTTTAGCAGAAACCGGGGGACCAGCGGTTTGTCGGCGGTTAGCATACCA